>NZ_CACWVY010000034.1 GCF_902764455.1 uncultured Methanobrevibacter sp. | reverse complement strand
AAACCTTTTTAAAGAATCTCACTAATTTTATGCAAAAACAAAAGAAAATAAAGAAATTTAAAAAAATTCTGTCAAAGAGCTAACATTTTGACAGTCACATTTTAAAGAATAATATCAGAATTCATAAAATATGTGATTTTTTAATTGTCATATCTTTTAATTATAACTGTTGAATCCTCATCAAATCCAATACTAGTCCAATTATAAGATGCTTTTTTTAGGCCTTGTAAGTATTCCAATCAGCATTATCACCAGGAAATAACACAACAGTAGATTTGGATACAAATACCTATAATCCTGTATCGGCGTGGACAGGAAAACAACAACAATATTTAAAGCATTTAGCAAATAAACAAAAAATACATCTCTAGATCTTGTTAAAAAATAAATTGCACCCATTAAAACAAATGATAAATACATGTAAAATGCAGGATTATTGAATAGAGTGTCCAGAAGTTTATTTTTACTAAATTCAATGACAATTGAATCTAAATTTTTAAACATTTTGGTTTTTGCATTCTTTGCAGTAACATTATCATAGCTTGCCAGTGGAGTTGCATTATAGTTATCATAGTAATTTTTACGATTAGAATCCGTGTGTGTTCTATATGAAGTTACTTTCCAATCATCACCCTTGACAATATCCCATACCATAGGAGAAGAGTGGAACATGTACTGTAAAAAGTGATATGGGTTTTCTAGAGAATATCTAATCGCCATTTCAATTATTGAAAATTTATTATTGTTATATGCAGTATTATTTATTAGATGAAATATAGGATCCATAAACGTTATATCATAATTCCCTTTAATCTCACTTTGATTGACAACCGTTCCAAACATATCCTTATCTTTATCATCCATAGTAAGATTTAATTCATAATCTGCCAACATATGAGACACTTTAGCTGCAACAGCATCATTGTCATTATCTACAACATCATATGCCACATTTAATGCTGAAATTAATAAGATAAAAAGTATAGTTAGGGAAATTACAGAAATAGCGAGTTTTCTATTATTATATCTGAATACTAAGTATGCCCCCAATATAATAATAAACAGAACAATAATGATTAATCCATTTTGTCTTAATTGAGCAACAAATGCCATTGATAAAGACAATACTAAAACAAATAAAAGATCAACATTGCCTTTCTTATCCAACAATACCTTAATCAAAAAGCAAGTGAACAACAAGAAATAACTGAATAAAATATCTTTTAGTAAAGATATTGAAAAAACCGCATTAATTGGAATCAATGAAATCAATAAAGTAAATGAAGCCTGCAGGACAAATTCCTTATTGATTTTATTATCTGCATCATTACGCAAATAATTACATATTATCATCCAGATTGTAGAAAATATGATAATCTGTAAAATTGCAATGGATTTTGTATCAGGATACAATTTCAGACACAGCATTTCTATAAAAGTATGGAAAAACGGATGCCAGTTAGTAAAACTGCCCCTAGCTATTTGATTCATTTGATAAAAACTGTCCTGAGCCAATATTCCAGGATCATATACATAAAGATATCCCATAAAAATAATAAAAGGCATTAAAAAAATAATTAAATCTTTATAGCTTAATTTTTTTAAATATTCGTTTTTAATAACTTTTCCCCACATTTTTTCTCAAAATCCAATTATATCATACTTAAAATGTATATATTTATTATATATTTATTTTATATTATATACTTATTTTGTTTTGTGAGAAAGGGGCGTCAAAGAGCTAACATTTTGACAGACACATTTTAAAGAAAAAAATATCAGAATTCATAAAATATGTGATTTTTTTAGTTGCCCGTCTTTTAATTTTAACTGTTGAATCCTCATCAAATCCAATACTAGCCCAGATTATAAGATGCTTTTTTTAGGCATTGTAATGATTCCAATCAGCATTATCACCAGGAAATAACACAATAAGAGATTTGGATACAAATACCTATAACTTTGAACAGGCGTAGAAAGGAAAATAACTATTATATTCAATAAATTCAGCAGATAAACGAAAAATACCTCCCTAGACTTTGTTAACAAATAAATTGCGCCTAAAAGAATAAATGAAAGATACATATAAAATGCAGGATTATTGAATAAAGTATCCGCCAGTTTATTTTGGTAAAATCCTGCAGCAAATGAATCCAAATCATTAAATAAATTAGTTTCTGCATTCTTTGCAGTGACATTATCATAGCTTGCCAATGGAGTTGCATCATATTTGCTGTAGAAATTTTTACGGCTCGAATCCGTGTGCAGCACATATGAAAAAGCTTTCCAGTCATCACCCTTAACAATATCCCACACCATAGGAGAAGAGTGGAACATATACTGCAGGAAATGATACGGATTGGTTATTGAATAAATTACAGCCAATTCAATTATTGCAGATTTGTTATTGGCATATGCCGTTCTGTTTATCAAATGACTTATCGGATCACTAAACGTTATATCATAATTTTTTTCAATTTTGCTTTCATCAATAAAGCTTCCAATCAGAGCCTTATCTTTATCATCAATCGAGAGATTTAATTCATAATCTGCCAGCATATGAGACACTTTAGCTGCAACTGCATCCTTATCATTATCTACAACACCATATGAAATATTTAACACTGAAATTAATAATATAAAAAGTACGGTTAAGGAAACTATCGAAAGAGCAAGTTTTTTATTTTTATATCTGATTAATATATACGCCACCAGCATAACGAGAAACAGAACAATGACAATCATTCCATTATTTCTTAACTGAGCAACAAATGCCATTAATAATGACAATATTAAAACAAATGAAAAACTGACATTACCTTTCTTATCAAGCATCACTTTAATCAGAAAGCAGACAAACAAGAGAAAATAACTGAATAAAGTGTCTTTTATTAAGGATATTGAAAAGACCGCATTGATTGGAATTAATGAAATCAATAAAGTAAATAATGCCTGCAGGCCAAACTCCTTATTGAATTTAGTATCTGCATCATTGCGCAAATAATTACATATTATCATCCAGATTGTGGAAAATACAATAATCTGTAAAATTGCAACTGATTTTGTATCCGGATACAATTTCAGACACAGCATTTCTATAAAAGTATGGAAAAACGGATGCCAGTTAGTAAAATTAGAACTTGCAATTTGATTCATTTGATAGAAACTATCTTGAGTCAAAATTCCCGGATCATATACATAAAGATAGTATATAAAAATAAGAAAGGGAATTAAAAAAATAATTAAATCCCTGCAATCCAGTTTTTTCAAATTTTCCCAAACAACAAATTTCTCCACATTTTTCCCCAAAATAAACTATTTAGATATATTCACAATTTATCTGTTTTATATTTTATATCATTTTGTTTTCAAAATTTTTTTGAAAAATAATGTCTCCAGATTGCACAGCCGCAGTCGAAATTTAAAAGCTGTAAAATTACCCCAATTTATTAACTGTCAAGATACAGTTGTACATCAGTAAACAGTCAATCTATCAATGACTCTGACCATATCCCTTGCGGTCAGTGTTTTATTATGCTGAGTGTCTGCCTGGGCGGTTTCAAAAAGCAGCACATTATTGTTTTTCTTCTCAAGAGGTATTGTTACCCATTCAGGTGATGTGCCCGCTCTTATTGGGTATACAGGATAGCTTAAATTTTCACCGATTTTACCTGCATATTCCTTTTCTATAGCAGAATTATTGTCAAGAATGCCGATATATCTCTGCAGATCCCAATAGTTTTCCATTTCATGAACATCCACAATAACAAAAGGATTATATTTCTCGATATCCGGAAGAACATATTCGTGAGCCAGCAGTTCGCCCATATGCCTGTTGGTGTCATAATCGCTTGTGTTCATTCCGCTGTCCTTGAAATTGAGTTTGATAAAATACATTACGTAATTTTTATTTAAGAGATTTTCTTTGGAGAAATCCAGTACTGCCTCATATGTAGCATTGTGAATACCACTTTCAAGACTGTGAACACCCAGTATAAGGATTACAGTATCATTTGATGACTGATTTCCACTCAAAACCTTATAAACAGTACCGTTGGAATTCTGACCAATAATTGTAGTATTTTCATTTAAAGGCAAACCATTATCAGGAAGATTCATCGGATTATATGTAAAAGTGACCAATCCTGCAAAAATAGCTATAAAAATAAGAATGGTCAATAAAATTTTATTTTTTCTCTTCATCGTATCTCTTCCTATATTTATCGCTAATACATATTAATAGTTTTACACAAGTTGATAATGATAACCAACACTTCATATCCCAAAAAACTAATCACTACCTTAAACAGAAGCGATTCTTGCCTGCAAAAAATAAGGTTGCCGCAATATACTCAACAACATCTTCAGGATTTCCAAAGCTGTTCAGTTCATTTTCAAGCACATCAAAATCTAAGGTGTTATCATCCAGAATATAGCTGAAAAGGTCAGATTGTGAGACAGACATCTTTTCAACCTCCTCATCACCCCAGTCATTGACAGAGTGGGGAGTCCAGAAAGTATTATCATGAATCAGTCTTACCGGAGAGCCGGCATATGTAGTATTTGATGGAATTTTCTTATTAGAAACAACGGAATTTGCTCCGATAATTGAACCCGAACCAATTTGAGAACCTTTAAAAATCATTGCATTCTGGCCGAACCAGACATGATCTCCAATATATATGCTTCCGGCATAGTTCATTCTCATTTTTGATACGTCATTGTAAATACAGTGACCGTCTGAAGTTCTGAATACTACATTATATGAAATAAAGCAGTCATCACCGAATATGATGTTTTTAGCTTCAGATAAAACAAAATTGGCCCTGCCATTGAAAAAGTTGTTCTTTCCTATAAAGCAAATGTTGTTTTTGTGAAGTACGATGTTAACAGAATAGTCGTGAATATTGCTTGAAAGATATAAAACTGAGTTGTCTAAATTAAAATCAATTCGGGAATTCCACAAATGCACACCCTCTTCACAGACGAGAATGTTGTTTTTGCCGTTGAAATTGATTTGTGAGTTTGTAAGATTTGGCAATTCACCAATAAACTCATTATCTTCAAGCTCTAAAAGTTGATTCGGACTGGTTATCTGCACGAGTTTCACCTAAAATTGACATTATTCAAATATTAGTTTTGTTGTATGGATTATATAATAATTGTTGATAATGTCAACTGCAAAGCTGTCTGTACAACCCCATTACATAATCCTAAATCTATAACCCATTAATCATCACCCCTAATCATCAACCAAGTCAAATTTTTTATTTTTAATTAAAATGCTTTAAATCGCAAAATAAGCAATTTAAGGAATTTTAAAAAATTAATCATCAACCAAAAAATATGTTAATCATCAACCACATAACTTTTAGTAATTAAAAAAATAAGTTGATAGTATGTTTGAACCTCAATTTAAAAATACAAATAAAATTGTAAAATATATTGCAGATATTGCTTCAGCCAAAGAGGTCATCAGTAATGCGAAAATCATCCCTCAGTATGATAATAAATTAAAACAGGATGCACTAATCAGATCTTCACATTATTCAACATCAATTGAAGGAAATCCTTTAAATTTAAATGAAGTAAAAACATTAATCAACAACAAACAAAAAGCAACTACAAAAGCAGAACAAGAAGTACTGAACTATTTCAATGCATTAAATCATTTAGATGAGTATTCAGATGAAAATATAACTAAAGATACAATTTTATCCATGCATAAAGACCTGACTAATAATTTATTGAGCAATCCCGAATATGAAGGTAAATTCAGACAGACTAGCGTATATATCGGCAATCCACATACTAAAGATGTGAATTATGTACCTCCTGCAGCTTACAAAGTTCCAGGTTTAATAGATGAATTATTGGATTGGTTAAACAATGAAACTAAGGATATATATCCAGTTATTATTGCAGGAATTGTCCATTATGAATTAGTGCGCATCCACCCATTTATTGATGGGAATGGACGTACCAGCAGACTTATGGCAACATTAATTTTATCAATTCACAAATTCAATATTGACAAATACTTCACTTTAGATGAATATTACAATCAGGACAGACAAGCATATGTTGATGCACTAAACAGCGCAGATAAAAACCACGATTTAACAAACTGGTTGGAATATTTCTGCCAGGGAGTACTATATTCCATTAACAAAGTAAAAAAAGAAGTTTTACAATTAGCCGAAATCACATCAAAATATGAAACCACCATTGAATTAACTCCAAATGAAATTTCTGTAATGAATCTTCTTGAAGAGAAAAAACATATTCAAAATAAAGATATCCAAACAATGTTAAATATTTCTCCCCAATCCAGTTATAAAATCATCAGAAAATTAAAAGATAAAGAATTAATAGAAAGCATTGGAAAAGGCAGAAATACAGAATATGTATTAAAATAAATTTTTTCATAACATTAATCATCACCCTTAATCATCAACCAAGTCTAATTTTTTATTTTTGATTAAAATGCTTTAAATCGTAAAATAATCAATTTAAGGAATTTTAAAAAATTAATCATCAACCAAAAAATATGTTAATCATCAACTTAAAAAGAAGGTGCAAATACTTTTACAGTTAAACTGAATTGTCTAAAAAATATCCCTGCCAAAACCAAGACAAAATTTAAATAGATTATAATGTAAAGTATATATGATATTATGGATGTTAAAAAAATTTGTTTTTCTGCATTATTAATTTTATTTTTAATTTTAAGTACCTCTTCAATTTATGCAAGTGATTTTAACAATTCAACAGAGCCTATCCAGGAATTTAAAGATGGCAGCATGAGAGATTATTATGATGATTTTGGTGAGCGTGGAGAATGGGTGTTAGATGAAAACGGAAGTATAGTTATAGTTCCTTCAACTAAAAACAATACTTATGAAAATTCAACCGACAGTTTAAATCGGGAAAATACAACTGATTTAAGAAACAATTCAGACGATACAAACCAAACTTATCCGGAAATATCCAGCCCTGCAAACATGGTTGGCCTGTGGAAGGAATATGTCAAAAATCCTAAGGATTTTATTGAAAAATACTATTCACAGCCGAATGTTACCTCAATTGATATTAACAGCAATCCATGCAATAATCCCTACTCAAAGGAATTTCAGGATTTTCTAAATTTCGTCAAAGAAAATAAAGACAAGGCAAATTCCATTGAAAGTAAAGACATTAAGGTTTTCTATTCAAAAAACAGCATGTATACAGTTAGAATTCTAAATCCCGTAAACGACCCAGTCGGCAAGGGAGTGAGTGTCACTTTTACATTAAACGGCAAAAATATTAATGTAAAAACAGATGATAAAGGTTATGCGAGTTTCAAGTTTAATTGTCAGAGCGGAAAACATATAGTAGAAATCCACACAGGCAAGATTTCCTCAAAAAACTACATTACAGTAAAGCCCTTATTCAAAACAAAAATTACCGGCAAAAAATTTACAGTCCAACTCATTAAACAGAAAGGAAAATCCGTCTCTAAAAAAACCATTAAAATAACTTTTAAAGGAAAAAATTATAAAGTTACAAGCAATTCAAAAGGAATTGCTGTATTTAAAATTCCGAAAAATGTTAAAATAGGAAAATATACTATTAAAACTAATTATAACGGATGTATTATGAAAAATAAAATAACTGTTAAAAGATGATTATTAAATATTGTATTTCTAAACGAATGTTATTCATAATCTAATTTAATTTTTCTTTTTTTAATGCATCAAACATTTCAGATTCCAAATCTTTAAGAGATTTTAAACCTAATTCTAATTCTAATTTTTTTTCAGGATATTTTTCCTGCAAATATTGATTTTCAAGAATTAATTGTTGGACATCCATAAGTTCCTGTTTAACAGATTTTTGATTAGTCATTTTAGCAGGCCTCTATTTTTTGAAGTTCCTCTTTATTAAAAACAATGAAACCTTTCTTTTTATCATCTATAATTTCATTTTCCCTATCAATATAAAATAAACTCCACCAATCTAAAACTTTTTTCTTATACATTTCCCAAAAATGTTGTAAATCAAATGGGTCTGCATCAGTAGCATTTTTTGCAAAAAATACATGTACTCCGTAATCTTCTTTCATTTTGCTTTGATTTTGAGTTATTTCAAAATATTTATTGTAGGAATCTTCAGAATCATAAACCTCATCATTGAAAGTTATTAATAAATCTATGTCTCCAGGTTCTTCTTTATTAGTCACATAACTTCCATCAATAAAGTGTTGTTCAATTCCTTTTGTATCATTGCATAACTTAGTGAATTTTTGGTATTTTCCAAATAATTCTTTTCTACGTTTAGATATATTTACAAATCTTTCTAAAAAATATTTCACTGATGAATGTATATCCCTTCAGGCAAACATCCTCGTTCATCAAATGGTGGTAGGTTATCAGTCATAATTATTAATCTCCTTAGATTTTTGCATGAATAACATCATAATTATTATATAAAATAATTATTCAGATTATTTGACAATTTGCAATATCATATGATTATATATTTAAACATTAAATCTATAAATAATTTTTCTTTGATTATAGGACAATATTACGAAGTAAGAGCAATATTACGAACTTAAAGCAATTTAAAAGAAACATCAATAAATAAAACAGATAATTTCATATATCCAATGTTAAAATGAGTTTTTATATTTATAAAACAAACCATTATTTAACACATCTCACCAAAAATAAAACCTGAAGGAGCGATTTTGATTTATGAGCACTGAAAAATACCTTGCAATAGATGTCGGAGGAACAGCTATAAAATACGCCATAACCGATAAAAATGCAGAAATAAATAAAATAAATGAAATCAAAACCAGAAGAAATCGTGAAGAATTATTTGAATCATTAGATGAAATTATCCATCCTCACTTAAATCAGATTGCAGGCATTGCGATGTCATTTCCAGGCAAAATAAATGCTCGAAAAGGAATAGTCGGCAGGGTAGCAACATTTAAATGGATCTGCGATATGCCTTTAAAATCCATACTTGAAGAAAAATACGGTAAACCTGTGTGGATTGAAAACGACGGTAAATGCTCTGCATTAGCTGAACTTTGGAAAGGAAATTTATCTGATGTGGAAAATGGAATGATTATTGGACTTGGAACTGAAATAGCCGGAGGAATAATTCTAAATGGAAAACTATATCGCGGAAGCAGCGAATCTGCAGGAGAAATTTCAAGTATTCTCACCAATTTTAAAACTCAGGACAACGAAAAACGCTTTGGTAAAATCGGAGGCCATAAAAATTTAACCGATGCATATAATGATAAAAAAGGCACAGGCAATATTGACAGCTATGAACTCTTTGAAAAGTATAAAAATGGTGACGAACTAGCTTACAAAGTGATTAAAGATTATTCCAGAACAATTGCAGCAGGAATTATAACCATACAGTCAGTACTGGACCTTGAAAAGTTCTGCATCGGAGGAGGAATTTCCGCACAGGACGTTTTAATAACTGAGATTAAAAAGAGCGTGCATGAATACTTTGAAATAAAATCTTCAGAAGCTATAACAGAACCTGAAATTGAAAGATGTCATTTTAAAAATGCATCCGGCTGTGTTGGTGCCCTATACAATTTTTTAATTAGGGAAAATGTTTTTTAAGTGGAAAATATCCTGAAAACAATATTTTTAAAAAAAAACAGCATTTCTCTGGATGAAGCTATTTAAATCATCCCATTCTAAAGAGATTTCTTGCAAATTTACTATCAACATCCCCTAAAATGTCTGCATCAAATCAGTTTCAAGAATAACATCACTTTCATCCTTAAAATGACTAATATCCTAACAACCAATAAATAATTAAATTTGTAGGCATCATGGCAATTTTAAACCGCACCAGACAAACCAATCCAGAAATAATAAAGAAATTATACAATACTAAAAATGGAATTCTAACATTTTTAGACTATCAAATGAAAAATTAGGCTGAAAACACTAAAAAATTAAATAATCCTATAAAATTTTACAGACTCAAAAAAAAGAGTATTCTAATGAATACCATATTCATAGTGTTTTTTAAGGATTACTGGATGTACATTAACTCTACCCATTTTAACTGATTTTACATGAATCTTCGAAATATTTGTCTTTTTGGCATCATTAATGAAATTTAATTTATCCTCTAATGTTTTTCTATTTGCAGATTTTTGTCTCAATAATTTTGTGAAGAAAATAAATTAAAATCAGGTTAAATCAATTTTTTGAACTTAATCTTACACGCCTCTCACGTAAACGTTTAGCATCCCTTTTAGCGGCATTGCGACCTCTAAGCATAGCTTGACCTTTATTTAAGCGAGAAGAATGAGTTGAACTGATATCTTCATCCCTTACAATAAATCTTGAAACCATACAATCACCTATTTAATAATATCATTTATGAAATATTTAAAAATATCTAAATTAACTAATCATAAAATTGAATTTGATTTTTTGTAACCACACAAACATCAATATCGCCACCGACATTTTCCAAATCGAAGGAATATTTTCTTTTTGAAGAAACAATCAAAATCAAAAACTTTGCAAATTCAGCAAGGACATGCTTTGGAAGAAATGGAACGATATCCAGAAAAGAATGATAGTTTTCATCTTTCCAAATATCAATTTCTTCTACAAAAGACTTTTCATAAAATAAAAAATCTTCATTAAGAGAATTTTTATATTTCTTAATTTTCTTTAAAGTTTCATCATCAAATTCCTTCGAATAAAATAATTTCAAATAAAAATCTTCCAAATAAGAATCCAACATTGATTTGAAATAATTAACAATACTGACTTCCAGTTCAGAATTTATACCTCTAAGGAATGTATTAATCTCTTCATCCTGAGCAAATGACACTATACAATTTCCATCGAAGTTTTCTTCATAATCTAAAACACAATATTCCACTTCACCACCATTATTAACCATCAAACCAACATGAAAAAAGGAAGGTCTTTTATGTTTCCTATCAAAACCAGCAATAACAATACCTGTTCCCATAGTTGATAAATAGCTTGAAAATATTTTTAATAACTCGCCATTTGCTTTTTTCTTATCTGAAACATCATCAGGAATAATATCTTCAAAATAAACATCACCAATAAAAGAAAATTTATCTTCCTTTTCAAATGATTCAATATAATCCCAAAAAAGATCATTATCCAAACCTTCAAGATTTTCTGAAAGAGTTTTTTTGAAAATCCCCAAGTTATATTTAACAAAATATTCAACATTATCCGGAAAAGTATAATTCTCTAAAAATTTAATAAATTCACAGGTAATGCTCCTTATAGAATCCAATTCAGTTAAATTATCCTGTCGTTTAAATTCTTCAATAATAGATTCCATGTCCACAGAACCAAAATCCGGCTTACCATAAACCATTATCACCGATGTTGGATTAATAGATAATTTAAAAAGTTTTTTAACACCAGTGAATGTTTTCCTGCCTTTAACAGTAACTGCACCATCACTTGACAAAACCAACGAATTTGAACTTACAATCATTACTTCCGAAGTCATGAATAACAATCTCCTGAATTTTTGATATAATTAATGTATAATTTTATTTTATTTAAATTTAGCTATTTAAATTACTAATAAGACCAATAAATAATTAATTCGAATAATTTTACAAATTAAAACAATATTATGGAGTTTTATAAAAATTGAATTGACAATGCAAAATTTATTTTTGAATGCGAATTACATAAACAGATTAATAAAATTTTACATACCCTGAAATTAAAGATTAATCTCAAATCCCCTCCATAAAAATTAAGATCAATGTTAATTATGAATTCTTCACGACCTCCTTTTCTTTTTTACATCATTTTGAATTGTTACATTATCCGTCACCCCTATATAAATCTCTTTTAGCCATTCAGGATTGGTTTTGATATATAAATCACGAACAATGCCCCCTGCTTCTGCTTTGAATCAAATCAATGTACTTCTGAGGCAATTCAATATTGCTTGCATGGAACTTTCTAAGTGAATGTGGCCTGAAAAATCTGTAAGACCCTTTAAAACCAAAATTCAATTCATCATTTATCTCTGAAAAATGATAAGTAATCTGCCTAGTTGACAAGTCCCCAAGAGAATCTTCAAGCTTTAACTCAATGCCATTTTGACTACATATCTGAAGTCTTAAAACCAACTATTTTAAAATTGCATCACTTGCTTCTGGAGTGCAGAAAGTATAATACGGCTTTTGATTTTTTTGCCGAATGATAGTAAATGTCGGCACAATTGGTGTTTCGCAATCGTGCAATTCATTAATTATTTCAGGCAATGTCTTTTTTGTATGATATCTTGAACATGCATCAATGAAATCCTTAATTGTCATCATTGCACATTCTATTCTTCCAGTACCTGAAGAAGCCATAAACAGTGTCAATGATGAGATTCTTATTCCCGTAGAGTTAATTGCTATGTTAATTTGTTTTTTGGTTGGCAAATCAAAATAAGATAAATGATTTTCATCAGAATTTTTTAATTTTGGAATTTTAGGTACTCCAACATCAAAATACCTATATAATATGGAAATTTCTCGCATAATATTTTGAATCTTGCTTATTTTAAAGTCAGTTTCAGTTCGCAAATGGGCTTGAAATTGTATTAATCTTTGCTTAATGTTTCTTTGTCTTTTTTAATTGTTGAATCATTTTCTTCACTTATTGCTTCATCAATCAATTCCCTAAAGACATTTGATGAATTTTGTGTAAGGGTTTATTGCTGTTTTATAACTTTTGATTGTTTGTTTTTTAATGTCCCTTTCAAGACAGAATCTTTCAAAATACATATTATCACCAAACAGGATTTATGTAATTTAATAAAGTAATGAGTTTTGAAAATACGATATATTTGAATAAATTACATACTTTTAATACTCCAATATCCCAATATTCATTATTAAGCAAGTGAAATAAGGTGAAATAATGTCTCAAAGTGAATACATTAAAGAAATTCCAATAGGCAGTTATGATAATTTAGTTAATATCATCCAAGGAAAAACAGATTTATGCAAAGATTTACGTGAAAAATTCATATTCCGAGGATTAGAAAACGATATTTATGAACTGGCACCATCTGCATTGAGAAAAGGCAATAAACTCAATGATTTTGTTGATGAAGATTTTAAATTAAATTTAGTACTGCCTCATGAAAAAGCTGTCGAATATGGATTTGCCAAAAAAGAAGATGAATATGATGGTGTGAAAGATTTTACAGTAAATAAATATGGTCAATTAATTGATGGAGAATCCAAAGATTATGCTGAATCTTGGGAAGAATTCCAATGTGTGAAAGAATTGAATGCATTGATGAAATTTTTAAGTTATGCTGATAAAGTAGGTCTAAAAGTACCTGCCAATCAAAAGGTTCGACAATTGCTTGAACATAATTTCCACAACATATTTAATAGTGAAAACGGAATTTGGCCTGAAGAAGATTTTTATGAATTAATGGCTCTAGCCCAACACTATGGCATTCCAACAAGAGTTTTGGATTGGTCATATGATTATAGAGTTTCATTATATTTTGCTTTAAAAAATATACTGGACGATAATTATTTGACAAGTAAAAGACCTGAAAATGGTGTTTTGTGGGCATTTAATTATAAATATTTTAATCCTTGTTATGTGCTTGAAACTAAATCCTATTGCACTACACATTATCGTCCAGAATATAATTCAAATCCTAATTTAAATGCTCAAAAAGGATTATTCACATTTATGATAAAAAGAGTTTGGGAAGATGCAAGTCAACCTTATGATGAGTTCATAGAAGAATTTTTAAATGAATATAATCAAAGCGGAAGAAAAATACCAAAAACTGAAAAAGCATTTTATAAATTTATTATACCTGAAGATGAAAAACCTAATATTTTAAAAGAATTATATTCAGAAGGATACTCAGAAGAATATTTGTTTCCAGGATACTCAGGTGTAAGTCAAACAATTAAAAATAGAATTAAATTAACTAAACTAATTATAAATCTTAGATTAGATAAAAGACATACATTAAAATAAAGATAAATCCAACATGCTGAGGACATTTAAATGTTAAGTAAATTCAAATCATTAGTTGATAATACAAATGCGACAATATATACCGAAAAAGATTTCATGAATGAATATCCTGTGGATATTGAAAAAGAAGACATTTTATATATTGAAAAAGCACTAGGCAATGATTTGAAAATAAAAATTGAAAGTCTAAATTATCCAACCGGACAAATTAATAGAGTTGATTTTAAAAAATTAACTGAAGAATTAATTTATCGTGAAATGCTTTTAAATGAAGATTCAATCTATTACCTGCAAATTATTCAAACAATATTGGATATAAATCCCAATATGGAAAGATTACCCTCTTTTGATGATGAAAAATGGAAAGAAGCTATGATATATTGTAAAAACTATATGAACTTCAAAAAATGCGAAGTTTCAAAAGAAACATTAAAAGACAATTTTATTAAAGAATATAACCGTTCTAAATCCATAAAATACTTAATGAATAAAGGGTGCAAAATCAAGATTGAAAAAAATAATATCGAGTTTGTTTCAGGACTTGGAAACATTATAATACAATTAAATAATATGATTGAAAAATTTGGAGGAATAAATTTAATAATACATCTCTTAAATAATATTGAATTTAACTCCACTTTCCAAAGATTCCTATTTTTAAAGAGAACAGATGTATTGAATCGAAATGATGAAATTGATGTTCCTTGGGGATATCTTTTCAATTTAGCATTAAAATATCCTGAATTTAAATATAATTCAAAACATAAAAAATATGAAAAACTATTTAATGACATTATTAATTTATCCAAAATAGTTGTTAATGCAATATGCAATGTTCAGGAGTATAATATTTTTGAGCATATTTTTCAAAATGAAAAAACATTCATCCAACATGCATCTGATTTAGTTTTATACGATTCATTATTTAGAATACCTCAAGGAAATATAAACCTTGAACTGAAACTATGTGAAATATTCTTTTCCTTTGAAGATGATTTTTTTGAAAGAACACTTGGATTTAGCCTCGATGATTATATACAAGTCATGGAAGAACTAAATAATATTGGCAAAAATACTGGAAATCGAATAAAATTAAATCTATCCAAAAAACAAGATTATGCATTGCCATATGATGACTACATTAAAATATTAAATACCCTTTCTCATGTAAATCCAATAAATCAAGATTATAATTTTCCTTCAGATTATTCGAAAATTGATTTTTATAAACGACCTATTGTTAAACTTGACCCTACAAAATTTTTCATCCCAAGCATCCCTATTTCAACACCAAATTTTTATGAATTTTTGGCAGATAAATTACGAGAACCCTACAATGCTGAACATGAAACCAAATTGGATGATTTGTTTGGAGAAAAACTCGAAACATTAATCAAATATTTATTTGATGCCCATAATATCAATTATATTTCAAATACTCTCTTTGAATCAGAGGAATATAATGGTGAATCTGATTTCATCATTGAAAGTGATGCCTCAATAATAATTATTGAAGTGAAAAAGAAAGTTATGAGAAAAGAATCAAAAGCAGGAATTTCTTATTATATTTTCATGGATTTATTCCGCAGTTTTGTCAAATCACAGTTTCAAGCAAATAAACTAGAATATTTATTAAAAAAATATGGGAAAGTTGAATTAAAATCTAAAGATGGAAATAAATATGAATTACATTGGAATAATAAACACATCAAAAGAATTTCTTTAACACAACTGGACTATGGTTCATTATATAATCCTTATTTTTTAGAATTTCTGTTAAAAACATTAGTTGACGGCAAATATACTCTAGAAAATGGAACTGAAAAAATTAATAAAGAATTTGAAAAAATTATAAAAGACTATAAAGAATCATTCAAAAAATTAAATGATATTTGTCATGAAGACTTTAAATATTATGCGCATTTCAACACATATTTTATGAGTTTATCCCAATTATATGAAATTATCAAAAGATCAACAAACAACAATTCATTTTATGAAAATTTACCTAAACAATATATGGAAACAGGAACATTTGATTGGTTTTATGAATATAACCTATACTTAAAATCTAAAAATAAAACTTAAATTCAAAAGTCATTATTATAAAATATTTACCAAAAATGTAGAACAAAACTCTACAACATATCTAGATAAAAGTCTCTTTCAAACTTGCGTAATTTGAATTTAACAATTTTTAAATGAAATTTTCTATATTTTTCTATTGAAATAAAAATATTGCAATTACTATATTGTCATGCTACAAAAACTATTATATCTAACCAAACAGATAAGTATAAATTAAATAACTGATGATAGCATGTTAAATAAAAAATCTAAAAAAGAAAAGTATAATCAATTAGTAGAAATTCATGAAATAAACAAATTTGATAGCTTACTAAACATAATTAAACAGACACAGAGGGCTTTAGAGAAAATTTTATTTTTAGAGGCCTTAAAAAACCAAATTATAAACTAATTCCATCATTATTAAGAGAAGACAAAAAATTGATGAATTTATTTTAAAATCTGAATTTAATTTTAATTTTGTTGAACAGATAAAGTTTAATTTTGATAGTGATGAGCCCATATCTTTTAAAAAACAGTTACACAATAATAATTCTATTAAAACACATCCAAAAATCAATGTTCATTCTTTTATGGGCATTTAATTACAAAAAATTTGAAGATAAATATAATGAGGAAAAATCTGAAAAAAACAAAGTGGTAATTTACAGACCAGAATATAGTTCTAATCCCGATTTAAAAGCACAAAAAGGATTATTTACATTTTTAACTAGTAAATTTTATGAATCTATCGATGCAAAAACACCTTTTGATAAAGCTGTAATAAATAATATGATAGAAATTAAAGGTTTAGATAAAAAACAGATATATTACCACTTAAATGAATTTCAGGACATCTCAATTAAACCTAATGAAAAGATATTCCATAAATTTATAATTTCAGGTAAGTTAAAAAAAGAAATATTAAAAGAATTGTATTTAGATGGATACGCTTATGAAAATTTATTCCCAAATTATGATGGAGTAGTACAATCCATTAAAAATAGAACGAAATTAGATTATCTCTTGCATTTTGAATGATATTAATAGTGTTTAGTTAATCAAAACATCAACAATATCATTCAATCTCATCAACCAACCACAACTCATATCCTTTCAGAAATTTATTAACAACAATTTCATCTTTTAAGTCCCCATAATTCGCATCAATTTTGTTTTTAATTGGATTTAAATCTGTAAAATCAGATAAATTTTGAATTTCATGCTTGGAAAATTCTTTTGACTCCAAAATGAATAATTTAAGCAAATTTATTAAATTTTCATTGTTTGAAATGTAGTTATCAATAAATTCACGCACTTGCAAATCCATTCCTAAATCAGCAGCCACATTCAACATTTTAACCAAATTTTGCTCAACATACTCAGGATACAAATTGAGCATTATTTCAAATTTGTTTATAATTATTTTCTCCAATTGCCCTATTTCAGACAAACTGAATAATGACTCCCTATAATTCGCATAGTCATTGGATTCACATTCTTTTCTGAAATGGGACATTATTGAGTAAAGGAAATCCAGTTGATTTGAATTTACAAATTCCTCTTTTAATATCTCAAAGTTATTTTCATTGTCTAATTCATAAATCAATTTTAATGATAATTCATACAATAAATTATTGATTTTTTCCAGGTGTACATTATTTAGAATACTACCATCAAATTTCTTATAAAATGAAAAAATCACATGCAATAAGAATTCCTTTTCGATGACCTTATCAAGACGATTTTTCAAACTCTTGAAAAACAATTTCAATTTATCCATTTCATATAAATTAATGAATTGATTGAAAAGTTCGTTTTCTTTTTTGGAATTGATTAAATCAATGGTCATTGAGATTTCATATTCATTAATTTCCTTTAAAATTGGATTCAACTTAAAGTATGTTTTGAAATGGTTTTCATGACATATTAACAATTTTTCATCATACTTCTGCAAATCCATATCAATTTTTACATCATAAATAAAAAGCATCTTTGGGAATAAAAATTGCAATAGATATTTGCTATTTTCGTCTTCATCAAGAATATTTTCAAATTCAAATTGTTCATTTTGACATAATTTATAATTGGAGACATAATCTTCCCTTGAAAATGAGCATATTACAAGCAATGATTCATTATATTTGATTTTTTCATATAACTCTGGTTTGAACAGCTGTATTGCAGTAATGGCTATGAAATCTTCAAAGCACACTTCCTTTTTAACCAGTTCAATGTTAAATTCCAAAATATTAACAAATCTTTTAATGTCACGGATTGTTTTAAAAAATTTCAAAATACCATAACTTGTCGTGTAAAAGTCATTTTCTGATTGAAGCAATGATTCCAATCTAATATCGTCTAATGGAATATCATGCTTATTGGATAAATCAATTAAATCCTTTTTTAGGATTTCTTTAAGTTCCATTTGAGAAATCAAAGGAACTTCAAGAGGAACATTAATAATCTTTTCCAAGAAATTTTCTGCATAATCTTCTTCTAAAGCAGTTGTAACAATGTTTTTGTCAAAAGCAAC
The DNA here is from genome assembly GCF_902764455.1 of uncultured Methanobrevibacter sp. Classification (NCBI taxonomy): domain Archaea; kingdom Methanobacteriati; phylum Methanobacteriota; class Methanobacteria; order Methanobacteriales; family Methanobacteriaceae; genus Methanobrevibacter; species uncultured Methanobrevibacter sp. The sequence continues at coordinate 3,979 of NZ_CACWVY010000034.1, read as the reverse complement.
AAGATAAATGACATTGTTGAAATTAGCCATAATTTTAATTAATTTGAACATCTCATTAATCTCATCCTTATCCAATCTATCCAAATCATCAATGATACAAACAATTTTACTTGTTCTTAAACGTGCATTGATTTTATCTTTGATTTTTTTAAGGGATTTTTCCGGAGAATCGACATTGAAAGTTTTCTCCATTATGTTTCCAAGAGTTTCACTTTTAGCTGAAACTACTGTGGGAACAATGGACTTGGCAAGATTTGTTTTGTTAAGTTTAAACCAATATAATTTTAAATCTTTTGTTATATCATCAGAATCTGAAAACTGAGATATAAGCTCATCAAAAAACTGTTCAATCAGCTGATTATAGGATGAATAAATCCATGGATTGAATTCCATTAATTTAATATCAGCCTTTTTTAGATGAACTTTGGTTAAATTTAAAATAGATGTTTTTCCAGATCCCCAATCACCCATCAAACCAACTGTAAGACAAGAGTCATTATTTTTTAAATAATTCTCGATGTTGATTGCAAGGTTTTTTGCAAAATTGTTACTGTTTAAACCTTCTACATCTTCTTTAATTGATTCTATTGGTTTTTCATTTTTAAATGAAAATTCATGATTATTGTCAAAATAAGAATCTGGAGATTTCATATTGAAAGTTTATAAATAAATTCATATTAATATTTCTATTAACCAAACGAAACCAAATTCAAAAAACTGACCACAGAATTTAAAATAGATTCTAAAAATATTTAAAATAATAACTATAGTACTAATGAGGACCAATATGAATAATATATTTCAAAAAATCAGAAATAGAATAAACTGCAATTCAAATGATAATCTCAATTTAAGAATAAATCAGATGAATAAAATTATACAAAATCGAGATAAACATTTTCCCAAAGAATTATTTCGTTACCGCCATTTAGATTCCTCTGAAGAAGTAGAAAAAAGTAAACATGTAGATGCACTAATTAATGAAAAAATCTATTTAACTGAACCATATATTCTTAATGATCCTTATGACTCTGCATTCAGCATAGACATAGAAAAATTTAAACAAAACATACTTAAAAATTCAGAACAAAAAATTAAAGAAGAATATGTGAAAAAAATATTTGAACAAATCAATATTGATATTCAACTCCTTGAAGACATAGATGCACTTTATGAAGACATGAATATTGACATGAGTGGAATGTATGAACTTATTGAAAATGAAACAAATCAATTTTATACAGAATACCTTAAAAATGAAATTAAATTTAGAATTTCCTGCTTTAGTGAAACTTCAAAATCCATTTTGATGTGGTCTCATTATGCTAATGAGCACCAGGGATTTTGCATAGGATATGATTCTTTAGAAATGGAAGAAAAAACTAGAAAAAAGATTTATCCTGTTTTTTATCATGAAGAATTTTTTCCAAACATAAAAACAGAAAATGAACTAGAAAATAAACAATTCAATTCATTGATAAAATATAAAGATTGGAAATATGAAAAAGAATGGAGATTGATTTCTTATGAAAAATTTTTACATTTAAAACCTTCAAAGATATATTTAGGAGTGAGATTTAATAAAGAAAATTTAGACTTTTTTAAGGATATTGCAGTTGAAAAAAATTGTGATTTATACCAAATGGATTTAAATTACTCAAAATATGCATTAGATGCTAAAAAAATTAAGTTATAATTAGAAAATCATCATTATAAAACCAAAAGGTAAACTTAGATTTAAAAATAACTTAAAGGAACTCTTCAAAAATTCTTTCAACTATATCTCACAAACGAATAATAATTTAGCAACTAATTATATTAACTATAACAATACATTGCCAATAATTTAATTTAGTATAAATATCAATTTAAAACAAGATTAATAAACAAAGATATAGTTCAAATCTTACACCTTATCAGTTTGCTCCTATGGAAAACATTCAACACCAAATTGTCCGTATTTAGCAGTTTGTTTGTATCGGGCATCTCTTAAGTTTAAGGTTTCAATAATTCCATCAGGAGTTAATTTGAAGTTTTCATGTACGATTTGAGCCATTGACACATCATTATTATCCACTCTTGTTCAAGGTATCAACCATAACATAAGTCTGCTCATCAACACCAATTGCATAGGATAACTGAATTTCACATTTCTCAAAAGGACCAGCAGCAACGATGTTTTTTGCAATGTATCTTACCATATAGCATGCACTTCTGTCCACTTTGGTGCAATCTTTTCCTGAAAATGCTCCCCCACAGTGTCTTGCATATCCCCTATGTATCTACTATGATTTTACGACCGGTTCAACCTGCATCTCTATGAGAATCGCAGATTTCAAATACACCTATCGGGTTGATGTGCTCTTTGGTATTCTCAGCCATTAATTCTTGTGGAATGACTACCTTGAAGAGTTTTTCACGAATATCCTTTTTTAACTGTTTCTGGTTATCTGACTGTCTCATCATGCTTAGTTGAAAGTACAACCGCACCCAAAGAGAAAATATTTCTACCTTCACTGTAATTAACTGAATCTGTGCCTTACTGTCCCTCTTAGATATAGTATTTAACCAAATATTCTGAGTTTTATTAAGTTATATTCTTACAAAATCAAGAACAACTAATATGTGCACAAACAGCCACAATTTACAATTTATTGACCCAGAATTTCATCAAGTTTCGCCTTATTTTTTATATATTTCGTAACTCCAGCATAACCTGGAAATAATCGTTCTTCAGAATAACCATCAATATACAACTGTTTTAATACTTCTGCCTTAATGTCTCTTGGAATTATAAATTTATAAAATATTTTCTCATTTTCTGGAATTGAAAATTTTTCCAAACCATCAATTTCGTAAACTAGTTTTTCATCAGTAATTCGTTCATTATTTTCCAATTCATCAAGTATTATTTCATTTAGAGGTCTTTCATCACATTCTTGATTAAAGTCAACAACTAAGGTTAACAATCCACTTTGTGCATTTAGATTAGGATTAGAATAGTATTCTGGTCTGTAAAATTGAACCTTAAAGTCATTAGTTGTATTGTCGCTTTTAAAATAACCATAATTAAAAGTCCAAAGCACACCATCATTATTCTCATCATCTAAAGAAAAATCATCATATAAAACATTCCGAATCGCAAAATATAATGATACTTTATAATCATATGACCAATCAAGAGCTCTAGTAGGCAAATCATAATGTTGAGCCAAAGATATTATTTCAAAATAATCTTCCTGCGGCCAGGTTTTAGGAATATCTATAACAGACTTTAATGATTGTTTTCGGACATTAGATGATATTGGAACTTTTAATCCATATCGATCAGAATAAACTATGAAATTAAATAGAACATGCATTTCTTTTCCTAATTTAAATTGATTTAAATAATATTCATCATTTACTTTAACACCATTTTCAAATTCATCAAATTTATTTAATTTAAACTTATATAAACCTTGTTCATCAGGAGACTTATTTTTTATGTTTAACCCTAGTCCAATAGCAGTTTCTTTTTTTAGACCAAATGGTGGATTATATTCTGACCCGATATAGTCAAGAATATTGTTGTCACGTAAAGAAGAAGGAATTAACTTATAAGATTTTTTATTAATTCCCCGATAAATAAAATCATCACGAAAATCAGCATAATCTTTTCGTCCTTGCATAATGTCTTGTAGTTCAAAATAATCATTAATAGTTATTTCTTCAACATATTTTTCTTCATTCATGCTTTCACCACCTATTATACGCCAGCACCATTAAAGAATATTATAAATAATCTTTTTATTAAATATTTTGTCAATAATTTTATTTTTAGATGTTTTTTCTATTTTTGGAGGTCTGTGAAATTTTAAAAAATGTAAAATAGAATATTAGGCTTTGTAGAAATCCTCTTTTTTATTGAATCTGAGTTGATCGATAGATGTTGTAAATTGTATTTTTGAGTTTTGTTTCTTTATTTGATAATTGTAGG
>NZ_CACWVY010000033.1 GCF_902764455.1 uncultured Methanobrevibacter sp. | reverse complement strand
GAAATTCAGAACAATGGAAGGAGTATTTAATCAAATTATGCTTCAAAAAAATGGATGGGTTGAAAAAAGAAATCAAGAGCTAACATTTTGACAGTCCCATTAAATGTTTATATTTTAATATATGATGACCTACATAGTATATTCATAAGAATTTGAATCTATATGATTTTTGAATTTCAAAATCTAAACAAATATATAAATTCAAAATTATATTTTAAAAGCAATGGTTAATGTGAACTTCAATTGATTAATATAAAATTTGCTAGGATTTCCATACTTTGGATGAACCAACACTTTTAAACTGTTTAATTCTTTATTCATTGCTGATCAAATGAAAATACAAGTATTCAACTTCCTATGCGCATATGTTGAACCAACAGAAATATTAATTACAACAGCAAGTATTGTTATTCACGATGAAATCCTAAAAGAAGCTGCAGATGACCTGATTAGAATTAAAATGGTCGATTGGAAATATTGTAATAATGAGAATCCAAAATGCCAGTGATTTATAATGGTGAGTAAATGCTTGGAAAAAAGATGCTAAGAGACATACTTAAACACAAAGCCCAATTCATATCTATTTTTTTAATGGCATTTTTAGGAGTTTTTGTTTTTACAGGTATAGGTGGTGAATATATTGGTCTTGAAGTCACTATAAACGATTATTATGAAGAAACCAATATGGCTGATGGTTGGATTTATTCATATTATATTAATGATTTGTTTTTAGCTCAAGTAGATCTTTTAGGTGCAACTACTCAAATGGAAAGGCAATTAGTTGTTGACTCGGTAGCGGATTTTGAAAATGACCCCGAAATTACGCTGCACTTTGTTGAAAACAATACTCTGTCTAAATTCTATTTATTGGATGGTAAACCATTGAATATTAATGACAGTGATGGAGTATGGCTTGATAAAAGTTTTGCAGATGCCAAAGGATTAAAAATTGGAGATCGCATTCGATTTGAATGTGAAGGACGCACAATTGACAAAGAAATTAAAGGATTAGGATATTCGCCGGAATATGTTTATCATTCGTCATCTTATTCACTGGTGCCTGATCACAGCAAAATTGGCTTTGCTTACATGTCTTATAAAGCATTTCCAGAAAATTCAGTTCCATACAATGTTTTAAACGTTAAATTTGATGGGTCACCAGATACATATTCCAAATTGTTGGATTATCGTTTAAAGGGGTATTACAGCACATTTGTTCCGCAGTCTGACCACCCAAGTGTTCATCAGTTTTCAGAGGAAATTGCTAAACACAAAATGATGGCTGATATTTTCCCCGTTGTATTCATTGTGGTATCTATGTTAATCCTTTTGACTTCAATGACAAGGATAATTACACATCAAAGAATGCAAATTGGTACATTAAAAGCTATTGGATTTAAAAACATTACCTTAGCTTTGCATTATATTTCATATGGGTTCTGGTTAGTTTTAGCGGGTTCTGCTTTGGGTTTGATTTTAGGGCCGATGATATTGCCTCTAATATTCTATCCGTCAATGATTAGATCATATGATTTGCCATTTTGGGGTCCTGCTGGAGATATGAAATTTGTATTTTTTGTAGTTTTAATAGTCATATTTGCACTTGTAGTTTCACATCGTGCCGTTTCAAGCATTTCAAATGAAAAACCTTCCGAGTCCATCAAGTCTAAAGTACCTAAAGTATCAACTTCAGGATTCTTTGAAAGATTAAAGATTTGGAAAAGATTATCATTTAATTTCCGTTGGAATTATAGGGATGCTAAAAGAAATAGATTGAGAAGTGTTATGGCTGTTATTGGGGTTATGGGTTGTTCTGCACTTTTAATTGGTGCATTTGGATTATATGATGGTTTGGCTGATGTAAAAAATTGGGAATATGGCCAAATTAATCATTATGAGTCAAAATTAATAATCGATGACAACACATCAGTATCACAAATCAATGCTGCTGTCAGAGATGTTGGTGGAGATAAAATAATGGAGGAAAGTATTGAAATCGAATCTGACAACACGAAAAAATTGGGATCTCTTATAGTTTTAAATGGCACGGATTTAATAACGCCAACTGATAAGGATAAAAATAAAATAGAAATAAGGAATAATGAAGTTTCAATTTCGCAAAAAATGGCAGATATGTTAAATTTAAGCATTGGTGATACTGTTAAATGGCATATCATGGGGTCAGATAAATGGGTCGATACAAAAATTGATAAAATTCATGCAGATCCATTTTCACAAGGTTTCATTATGTCTCCATATAAATTGGAGGAATTGGGTTTGAATTACACTCCGACTAGTATCTTAACTTCTGAACAGGTGAATAAAACATATGACGGCTTTAAAACAACTACTACTCATGATGATATTGAAAGAAGTTGGGATGAAATTAGCCAAACCATGTGGCTATTCATTTACATATTATCATTCTTTGCTTGTGTTTTAGCTATTATTGTTTTGTATAATTTAGGATTGCTGTCATTTACAGAAATTGAAAGGGAAATTGCAACACTTAAGGTTCTTGGATTTAAAAGCAGTTACTTAAGAAGACTCCTATTAACACAAAACCTAATATTTACGGCCATAGGATTTATATTAGGTGTGCCTTTAGGTTTTTATTTACTAGGCGCAATGTGGACATCTTCCGAAACTTCATTTTATGTAATCCCTTCATTAACGATTACAAATCTTTTATTGTCTGGCGCTATTACATTTGCCTTGTCAATACTTGTAAACTTAATGTTTTCAAATAAAATCAGGAAGCTGGATATGGTTGAAGCACTGAAGGATAGTGAATAAACTGTCTTTAAAATATATTGTCATGTTTTAATTTTAGAAATTTAAAAAATGAGTAGTTTATTTTTTGAGGAGTCATAAATGCCAGATTTGTTTGGGAATTATGTGACAGATTTTCAAATATTAAATTAGGAATTTGAGAAACTAATTTATAGTTTAAATATTTATTTTGGAGATTGTATTATTGTTAACTACTTAATTAAATATTTTTATTTAATTTTCAGTATTATCATTATCATTTTGAAATTTAATAAATTTCATGTTCAAAAATAATTATTTTAAAAATATTTTTAATATAAAAATCAAATTATATAATATAATGAAAATAATAGGGAGTGTTCATATGGATTCCCTAGCCGAAAAATGAATGTTTCACTATTTAACAGGAGATTTAACAAATTTAAAATGCTTAAGAAGTTGATTGTAAAAGTGAATTTGATTTGTTAAAATATTTAAGTAGTAATGAACTCCATATTTTGAAAATTTTACTTAAAAAAGTTATTTTAATGCTGGAAGACATAATGAAATAATCCTTTCAGAATTTAAAACATTTATAATTTGAAATTTAATTAAAAACCTGAAAAACAATGATTATAGTATAAAAAATAAAAGGGGATATTATGAGAAATATTATAGTTGTTGAGTGCATATCAACTGGAAAAAATTTTATAGGAGACATAATCAACAGAGGTTATAACCCTGTTGTGTTGAATTTAAAAGATGCGGATACTGAAGATGGAAAGAAATTTGGAGAACATGTCAAAGAGGAATATAAGTTGATTCCTTATGAATTTGACATGATTTATGAAAAAGACACCTTCGAGGAAACTCTAGAAGAAGTGCGGAAATTCGATCCTCTTTTGATTGTTCCGGGTAATGAACGGGGAGTTGTTTTAGCAGCAAAATTGACTCATGAATTAGGCCTTTTAGGCAATTCAATTGAAAACCTTGATGCAATGACATTGAAAAATGAGATGCACAACAGACTGGCTGAAAGGGGGCTTCGTTCAATAAAAGGAAAAGTTGTTCATAGTTTAGATGAGGCATTGGAATTTTATGACAGTGAAAACCTAAATGAAGTTGTTATAAAACCTACATACAGTGCAGGTTCAGCGAGTGTGCGAATTTGTGAAAATAGAAATGAAATGATTAATTCAATCAACCAATTATTTGACAATGTCAATTATTATGGGGACGAAATAGCTGAACTTTTAATTCAAGAGAGAATAAACGGTACAGAGTACATTGTAAATACTGTAAGCCATAAAGGCATTCATCGTGTCACTTTGGTCTGGAAATACAACAAAGTCAAAACATCAGAAGGCGCCATTGTCTATGATTCTTGTGAAACTGTAAATGACTTGAGTCTTGGTGAAGCAGAAATGGTGGAATATGCCTATAAAGTTGCAGATGCATTGGAAATTCAATACGGGCCAGTTCATGGCGAATATATGATTGATGAAAAAGGTCCTGTTTTAATTGAAGTCAATTGCCGCCCATGTGGAGGAGGCATGCCTGCAGATTTCCTAGACAAAATTTCTGGCCAACATGAAACAGATAGCATTCTTGATTGCTACTTAAAACCAAAATGCTTCTATGATCAAATGTATAAGAGATACAAATTATATGCTCACGGTACATTGAAATTCTTTATCACTCCTAAAAACATGATTGTTCGCTCATCCCCTATAGTTAACATTAAAAAAAAGTTAAAGGCATTCTATGGAAGCAGCCTGATAAATACAACTTATCATGACATGTTATTCCAAAAAACTGAAGATTTAAATACTGCTGCAGGATATGTCTTTTTGGTTAATGAAAACAAAGCCAATGTTGACCATGACTTGAACTTTTTGAGGGCGGTTGAAAGAAATGCATTTTCATTAATTCTAAGTGATGATGCTACATATCCAAAATTAAAAGATGATAAAACTTATTTAAATGAAATTAAGCCCATGATTAAGAAAATTGAAAGCCATGGTACTGGACTTTTTGTTACTGACCAATTTGCTGATGATGTTGACATTTACCAAATTAACTGGGAAAAAATCAAAGATTTAAAAGGCAACTTTGATTATATAATCATAAATCTCAACAAGAGCCTTATAGATAAAAATGAAGCTGAAAAGGTAAAAATTATCTTGAGTGCATTTTTAAAGGTTAAAAGCGGAGGATACCTTTTCGTTCCGAAAAATACATATCAGTTTATGTCAAGCGGACGAAAAGGTATCGAAGCATTGATAAAAGTTTTAGATTATAATATAGAACTTCCACCATATTACATTAATGATATTATAATCGCCTCAAAAGGAACATGATTTCTCTTAAAAAAAGGAACAGTGACTAAAATGTCATATGAAAGAAGATATAGCCTACTGAATTCAAAATTTAAAGAATTGTTCTTTCCAACGTTGCTTGCTGCAATAGCGGGCAATTTTGCAATTCTAGCCGATGCATTTATAATCAGTGCCCTGTTAGGTCCGATGAACCTGTCAGTCATTCAAAGTATGGAACCATTAGTGCAATTTATCAATATGGTTTACTGGCTGATTGGATTTGGAGGCACCATACTTGCCACAAGTGAAAAAGCAAATTTTAATGATAAAACGGCCAATTATATATTTACCATTTCACTTATTAGCATAATAGCAATCTCAGTATTGATTATGGTATTAGGTCTGCTGTTTCCGGATGGTTTCCTTCAGATATTATGCAATTCCACTCAGTTAAAGCCATTGGTCTTTGAATACTTTAAATATTATCTTCTGGCAATACCATTCATCTGTTTTTTCATTGTTTTAGCCTACTTTGCTAAAATCGATGATTTTGTCCAATTGCAGTTCAGGGCGTTTCTTGCAGCCAATTTATTAAATGTGATATTTGATATTGTATTTATACAATATTTTAATATGGGAATTGGCGGTGCTGCATTGGGCATGGTGTTCGGATATCTCCTCGCAACAGTTTACCTCTGCACTTATTTCTTTAACTCCAAACGGACACTGAAATTGATTAAGATTGAATTTGACAAATCAATGAAATACATTGTTGACATATGCAAGACTGGATTTCCATCATCTTCAATAGCTCTGTATCAAGCAATAAAGCTAGCTATTATCAATTTCATAATCATCTCAGTAATAGCAAATGTGGGTTTGGTTGCATTCAACATGTGTTGCAATACAGCATTGTTGGTGAGCATATTCATTTTTGGTACTGCACAATCACTTTTGCCTATCGTAACTGTTTATTTCCAAGAAAGGGATTACAATGGTGTTGAGTATGTTGCAAGAAAGTCATTAAAAATCGTTGTTGCTTTTGGAATATTTTTCACAGCACTGTTTACACTGTTCCCAGAGACAATATTGGTCATATTCTCCGTAAGCGATCCTTCACATATTCCTTCAGTGATGAATGCCGTTAGAATATTCTCATTATGTCTTTTAGCATATTCAATAAATTTTTTATACATATTCTACATTCAGTCCATACAGAACATGAGATTGGCAAATATCCTCACACTGTTGAATGGGTTGATATTTCCTGTAATATTTGTATTCCTATTTTCCATCATCTGGAAAGAAAACGGAATATGGTTTGCATTTGTAGTCTCTGAAATTGCTACACTTCTCGTTATTTACCTATACTCGGTATATTTGAATAAAAAGACCCATGGTGAATACTCAGGTTTTTTCCTAAAAAAACGTCATGATGAAAACGAGAAGATGCTTGAATATACTATTCATGCCAATGAAAATGATGCCGTATATTTGTCTAAACAGGTTCATGATTTCCTGAATGATGAAAAAACAGCCGAATTCGTTAGTTTGGCCATGAAAGAACTTCTTATTTATATTTTGGATATAAATGATAAATTAGATTGGATTGATGTGATTGTCAGGGACAATGATAAGTCTACAATTATTTCCATAAAGCATTCTGGTATTGGATACAATCCAGAAACAGACAATGAGTTAAATTCAAAACATATTGATAATCTAATAAACATTTCCGATAACATTGAATATTCACAGATATTAGGCTTAAACAATACTGTCATTACCATTAAAAAGTAGTGGTGATTATATTTTACTAACAAAAAAATAAGATATTACTTAAAATTATCTTTTTTTTTAATATTATGGACTTGGGCATATAGAAAATGTTATTGGTAAAAATACAGGATAAATTATAAAATAATTTTAAAAAGAGATAAAAGGTGTTTATTGTTAGAGGAGAGTTAATAAACACCGACTTGTATTTTGGGAATTATGTGGCAGATATTTTCCCGAATATTAAATTAGGAATTGTGAGAAACTAATTTAATATTTAAATATTTATTTTGGAGATTGTATTATTATTGACTAATAATATGTTTTGTTTAAGTGAAAATTTAGGCGTGCCTAAATTTATGTCACTTGTATTAAAGTTTGTTGTCATAGTATATAAATGTTTCTATATTTTTAGGTATGCCTAAATTTTAACATTTATTTCTATAACAATTGTTATAACATATATTATAAATACTATTTAAATGTTTTGATATTTTTTTTACTTGCCTAAAAATCTAAAGTAAATTACTCATTTTGGAGTTAATTTCCATATCCTAATAATCTCAGTATGATATATAAAATTATAATTATAATCAGGAGTGTAATTGCAGTTTTCGCTGATAAAAATTTGGTTTTTCTAAATTCTTTATCTTCAACTTCTCCTGTTTTCATGATTCTTTCTTTTTCAAAAGAACATTTCTGGTAGATTTTTTCAATATCATTTGGAAGTCTGCCTTTTTCATTTAAAAAGCTGATGGTTTTATTCAGATATTTAATGGCTTCTGAATCGTTTCCAAGATTAATGCAACAATAAGCAGCTTTATAATTAAAATTTGTAATTAATTCCAAATCTTCATCTTTAATATTTTTTTCTTTTTGTATACAGAGATCATATGCTTTTAAAGCTTCTTTGTATTCTTTAATTTCATATAATGCATCGCCCTTTGCATTTAAAGCCATGATGGTGTCTTCACTTTGAAGGGATTTGTCCAAATATTCAATGGCTTCTTTATTTTTTCCGGTTTTTTGAAGTGCTATTCCTTTGTATAAATCTGATCTTTCATTGCCGTTGGTTATGTTTTCATAGTTATTTAGGTTGACTAATGCTTCATCGTATTTTTTTGCTTGTATTAACAGCTCAATTTTACCCATTAATACTTCATTTTTGCTTATTCTAGGTTTTTCTATTCTGGAATATGATTTGTACTTGTCATAAGCTTTATCCATATATTCAATTGATTCATCTACATGGCCTTTATTGAATCTTGATAATGCCTTATCACAAATTACATTTACTGACTTGGGTTGTTTTTCAAGATATGCATCAAAATATTTTTCCCCATAATCTCCATTGTCATGGTTTTCATCATAATATTGGTAATATAGTCCTTTTTCTTCAAGTGCTAAAATATAATCGGACTCAATTAATAAATCTAGGATGTTAATGTAATCGTCGATATCATCTTTTCCATGTCTTTTTCTAGCTAATTTTAATGCTTGTTCATATTCTTCATTTTTAATATATTCTTTAGCTTGTTCGACTGCATCACTCATCATATCAACCTATTTTTTAGAATTTCTAGTCTCTTCGTGGCAATGGCTAAATGTTTATATAATATGGAATTTATAATAAATATATGTTTAGGTTGACCTAATTTATGGTTTTCATCTTTAAACTGAAATTTTTTTGGGGGATTAATAATATTTTCAGGAGAGGGAGATATTATTATATTATTTAAATAATGGAGAGTATTAATGACTAAATTAATTGTGGGATTGGCAGGAAATCCTAATGTGGGTAAAACTTCTGTTTTTAACAAATTAACTGGAATGCACCAACATGTAGGTAATTGGCCTGGAAAAACTGTTGAAAGGGCGGTTGGTCACTTTTCACATGATGGTTTTGACTATGAATTGGTTGATTTGCCTGGAAATTATGCATTAAGTGCTCATTCTATGGAAGAAATCGTTTCCAGGGATTTCATTGTGGATGATGATTCTGATGTTATCGTTAATGTAGTTGATGCCGCTAATTTGGAACGTAATTTATATTTAACAGTTCAAATGATGGAATTAGGTGCAAACTTAGTTATTGCAGTTAATATGAATGATTTTGCTAAAAAAAGAGGACATATTATTGATATGGACTTGATGAGCGAACTTTTAGGGTTTCCGGTTATTGAAATCAACGCTAAAAATGGGGATGGTTTTGAAGAATTGCTGCAGACTATAGAAAAGCAGGCAGATAATCCTATCGATTCCAGTTTAAAATTAGCTTATGGTGATGAATTAAGAGAACACTTGGGAGATTTGAAGGTTTTAATTGAAAAAGATCCTGATTTATTGGATGTTCCTTCAATTTGGACTGCAATTAAACTATTGGAAAGGGATCATATTGTCATTGATAAGGTTAAAAAATCTCCTCAAAGCTCTATAATAATGACTGAACTGGACAAGATTGCTGGCCATCTTCAATCCATTTTCAATGAAAGTGCTGAAGAAGTTATTGCAAATGCAAGATATGCTTATATTGATGGTTTGATGGCTGAAGCTGTTAAAAGGCCAGCTGTTGAAAAAGAAACCCCTACTGATAAGATAGATAAAATTGTTACCAACAGAATTTTAGCTCCATTCATATTTTTTGGAGTAATGTTCTTACTGTTCCATTTGACATTTACAATTTCTGCCCCTTTTTGTGAGTTTTTAGATTATGGATTTGCAATGTTGGGTCAGTATGTCGGAGATCATGTTGGAAATGAGATTCTTGCTTCATTGCTCAATAGGGGTATCATTTGTGGTGTAGGTGGTGTAATTGTATTTTTACCGCAAATTGTTATTATGTTCCTGTTTTTAAGTATTTTGGAAGATAGTGGATATTTGGCAAGAGCAGCTTTTACATTGGATAAACTTATGCATGTTGTGGTTGGTCTTCATGGAAAGGCATTTATTCCTATGATTTTAGGATTTGGATGTGGAGTACCAGCAATTATGGCAACAAGAACTATGGAAAATGAATCAGACCGTTTGCTTGCAATGATGCTCATACCATTCATGTCATGTAGTGCACGACTGCCTATTTATTCTCTTTTTGTTGCAGCATTCTTTACAAATAATCAGAGCATAATTCTATTGTCAATTTATTTGTTGGGTATCTTTTTGGCACTTCTTGTTGCAGCTGTTCTTAAAAGGACAATGTTTAAGGGAATGTCCTCTCCATTTGTTATGGAACTTCCAACATATAAGATTCCGTCCCTCAGAGGAGTGTTGATGCATACTTGGGAGAAAACTAAAGGATTCCTTAGAAAAGCAGGTACTATCATTCTTGTTGCTTCCATTGTTATTTGGATATTGTGTTACTTGCCGGGGGGAGAAGCTACTTATGGATTGGAAAGCAGTTATTTAGGTATGATAGGTACTGCAATTGCTCCAATTTTCGCTCCTTTAGGTTTTGGTACTTGGCAGGCAGCTATTGCTCTGCTTACAGGTTTGGTTGCAAAAGAACTTGTTGTATCCACATTTTCAACTCTTGGAGGTTTTGAAGATGATGATGAAACAGGAACCATTTCTGTTATTAATGACCTTTTCACACCGTTGTCCGGATATGCATTCATGGCGTTCTGTTTATTGTATGTTCCTTGTTTTGCTACTGTTGGTGTAATCAGACAGGAGTCAAACAGTTGGAAATGGCCTGTAGTTATGACTGCAATTACATTGATAACAGCTTATATTGTTGCATTTTTAATTTACAATTTAGGTTTGCTTGCAGGATTTGGATAGATTGCAGTTTTGTCTTTCAAAATCCAAATTCATCTATTTTTTATAAATTTTTAGTCATGACTAAAATATTTATATAGTAGTTTTTATAAAATTAAGTGTACCTAAAAATTGTTTTAATAATTGTTATTGGGGAGTATTATGAAAACATTAAAAGATGTAAAACCTGGTGAAACAGTAACTATGGTGAAATTCCTTGAAGAGGGTGATGTTGAGTTAAGGAGACATTTATTAAGTATGGGTTTTGTTAAAGGTGCTAAAATCAAAATTAAAAAAGTAGCAACTTTAGGTGATCCGATTGAAATGAATGTAAAAGGTTATGACGTTTGCCTTCGTAAGGAAGAAGCTGCAAATATTGAAGTGAAATAATCTTCAATTTTTTTCTATTTTTTTTTAAAACTAATTTTATGCGTGCATTATTATGATTTGTAGGATGTGCGGTTTTGAATTTGATGAAAATCAACTGGAAAATCGAGGGTGCACTAGCTGTGGGAAACATGATAACTGTCATCAGGTACATTGTCCGAACTGCGGTTTTGGAAACCATCCTGAATTTGAAGAAGAATTTGAATTTATCAAAAAGCTTAAAGATAAATTCAGAAAGAGAAAATCAGCAGACTAAACTTTTTTTACCTTTAAAATTTCCTCAACAGTTTCATCAATACTGATTTTTTCAGTATCAACGTCAAGTCCATTTTCTTTTAATTTGTATAGTATTTCTGTTGTAACAGGTGCTTTCAGGTGTGCTTTTTTTAATAATTCTTTATCAGAAAATATCTGGTGCTTGTCTCCTTCAGATATGATTTCTCCGTTGTATAAAACAAAGATTTTATCAGCAAACTGATTGACCATTTCAATGTCGTGAGAAGAAATTACAATGCTTATTCCCTCCTTGTTAAGGTCATTTAAAATATCCAGTACTTTGTCAACCCCTTCCGGATCAAGTCCTGCAGTAGGTTCATCAAGTATCATTATTTCTGGTCTCATTGCTATAATGCCTGCAATAGCAACTCTTTTTTGCTGACCTCCGCTTAGGTGGTGTGGTGTTTTTTCTTCAAAGCCGCTCATTCCTACTAATTCAAGCGCTTCGGTGATTCTGGCATTAACTTCATCATATTCAAGACCTAAATTCATTGGTCCAAAAGCAACATCTTCCTTAACGGTCGGTGCAAATAACTGATCATTTGGATCTTGGAACACGATACCTACTTTTTGTCTTACTTTAAGCAGTTCATTTCGTTCAAAAACAATCTTTTCACCATCTACTTCAACATGTCCTGATGTAGGCTCGGTTAAACCGTTAAAGTGGGAAAACAGTGTTGATTTACCGGCGCCGTTCGGTCCCATAATAGCTATCTTTTCCCCTTTCTTAATTTGGATATTAACATTCTTTAAAGCCTGAGTTCCGTCAGGATATGTATAAGTCAAATTTTTTGTTTCTAAATGAATATGTTCCATATTTGCCACCTAATTAATTGCTAGATTTTCTCCGATATAACCTAATTGTCCGGAGTATTTGAATATGATGATTTCAAGTATTATAACTATAACAATTATTGAAATCAGGTATAGATAATCACTTTTTTCAGGAGATTTCTTTTCATCAAACATTTCGGAAGCATCTGAAAATCCACGACTCACCATACTTTTGTGGACTCGCTCCCCCTGTTCATATGATTTTAAAAACATCATTCCTATTGTATACCCGACCTGCTTTACTCTCCATTTGTAAGGAGTATTGTTGGAGTGGATATTGAAATTCCTGGATTTCTGGCTTTTTCTGATTGCTGCAAGTTCATCGACAAATAAAAATAAAAACCTTACCATGATTGAAAGTATCATTGCCAAATCCCTTGGCATTTTTAATTTTCTAAAAGAGCTTGCCATTTCCTGCAGGGGGGTTGTTGATGAATAAATGATGATTGCTGTTAAGGATACAATCATACGGGCTAACAGCAAAATCGCCCAATTAAGTCCCACGTCAGTAACATGTAACCAGGAATAGCTCCAGATTATATTGCCCGGTTGAATAAACGGTTGAAAAATTATAATAGCTCCGCCAAAAGGAAGCAGCATCAGCAATCTTTTAGCAGAATCCCAACATGATAATGTAGCTATTTTAAGTATAATCAATAACATTATTTCCAGAATTATCGGGATAAAAAGTTCCTTTGAGATAACACATACTAATATGATAAAAACAGTGGAAATTAATTTTATGCGTCCTTCCAGATTATGTATGGGACTTTTTTTTGATGCCAAATCATCAAATCTCATTAATTGTGTTATGTCAACCATTATTATTCACTACATTAATATTAAAAATTTGTAATATATTATTATTGTGTTATGTTTATTTTAATAATTTTCAATTACTTTTAAAAAAAAGAAAAAATATAGAAATTAAAATTTAATTTCTACGTTTAACAGCATATGCAACTCCGTATCCTACAGCAAGTGTTACAAATACTCCTATTATCAGAGCCACGATTTGTAACGGTTGGTTTTCAGGATCACTTGCAAATGCATAATCAGGGAGCGCCGCCTCAGGAATACCATTGATTTCTTCAACTGCGAAATCTTCTTCAAGACCGGAGTCTTCAGCTGATTTTTCTAATCCGTCGGGGTCACCAGATGCAATGTATGGTGAAAGGACACAGATTATAATGCAGATTATGGCTGCAACTGCGATTAATGTTTTATCTCTTTTATCCATTTTGCGCATCTCCTTCATCATTCCATGCTAGTAAATCTGGTCTAAATTTATCTAATGCTACAAGAACAATTACAGTTAACACTGCTTCGATTATTCCAATAAAGAAGTGGTATAATACCATTGATGGGATACCAATGTTCATTGGGAATGTTCCTGCAATACCCATTTCAATAGCACATGCTAATGCAGCAATTACGGTTGCAAGCCATGCTCCCACACCTGCTGCAGCGTAGTTTCCAATAAATCCTTTCAATCCTTTGAAGGTGTATAATCCAACACTTCCTCCAATGATTGCCATGTTAAGTACGTTTGCTCCTAAAGCAGTAATTCCTCCGTCTCCAAATATTAATGCTTGGATGAGTAAAACCACAGTAAATACTAATACTGCAGCTTCCGGAGCTAAAAATACAATAGCTACTAAAGCTCCTCCAACCATGTGTCCGCTGGTACCGAATGGAATCGGCATGTTCATGGACATGATTGCAAAAATACCTGCAGCAAGAACTGCTAGGAGAGGTATATGTTTTTCATCTAAATTGGATCTTGCCCATTTCACAGAGAAGTATAATGCAACGATTAATATCACATAGTATACTAGACATTGTGCAATAGGTATAAATCCGTCAGGTATATGCAAATTAATTCCTCCATTTATTTAAAAGTAATACTTTTTTCATTGTTATTTAAATATCAAGTATTACTAATAAGTATTATTTTTTGTTGTTTTTAGTAATATCAAGTTTATTTGGACTTTTATAAATTATAATGTTATTTAAATCCGTTATGTTGCTTGATATTTAATATTTTACTTTAATTTAAGTATATAAAGGTTATTAAAGTAATACTAATTAGTATTATTTTTAATTTATTGTATTACTACTTAGGTCAAAATGAGTCTAATTTCTTGTTTTTATGATGTTTGTTAAATAAATAAAAATAGCTATTGCAAAGTATACTAAAACTTGGATGTCTAAAATTCCGGTTTCAACGCCTAAAATTGTATATGTTAAAATCAGTGAGTAAATTCCAATATAGAAGAAATTTTTGGTTATCTGCATCAGTTTAAATCCGATTCCTAAAATGAATCCCAAAATGCCCATTTCCACAAATACTCCTACTTTGCCGAAGTCAACTACCATCTGACCTATTAACGTTGGGGTAACTGTTACTTCGGTTCTCCATGCAATGAGTTTGCCGACCATCATTCTAGGCCCTAAATCGCTTCCCGGAATTGAACTTGCAAGCATATGTCCATGAGTTAGGCCGAAGTTTCCTCCGATAAAATCAAGTAAGTTCAGCACATGAAGGGTAAAATCCGCTCTTGATTGCAGAGTATAAATCGGACTGGTTGATGATGTTATTGTCAGCTCGCCAAGTGAACGAAAATAACCAATTCCAATTATTGCACCTACACCAATCAGTGCTCCAACAACAACTTCCCAAAGAGAAACGATATTTCCATAGAAACCTATGATAATTATGATGAGAAATGCTGCAAGTAGTGGTGTCCTATAACCTAGAAGCAATAAAAATGCACAGTCAATTGCGAGCAATAAAATGAATCTGAATCTTGCCTGTGAGCGGGTGATTTTTCCATCTTGGAATTCCTTCAGATATGCACTTGCAACAAGACATGTTCCAGGTATTATTAAAAACACAGGCATTGTAAGTACGGGCTTTAATAAATATCTGATTGATGGCTTTAAAAGTGGGATTCCTCCAACTGAAGCAACACTTATGAAGAAAAACACGACACTGATTAATATTAAACAAAATCCGAGTGAATACATGTCTCTTTCTTTAAACTGAAGTATGTTTTCAAGATTGTCATTTAAAAAGTATCTTGGGATTATTGCAGATCCTATGATATATCCCGCAAATGCCAGCATAAGAGTTATTGCCAGACTATTTGAAACGGAGTTAAGTGCCAGAAGCAAGAATATTGCAAAGATAAAAAGCACTATCAATGGATTAAAAATATGTTTTTTAAGAATTTGATGTTTGTTTAAAAAGTTTAAAAAGTTTTCACTGGGGTACAACTTTTTAAAAAAGCTGTTAACCCACTGATTTTCAATAAACTCTAAAATGGTAAATATTGTAGTAAATAAAAATGATTTGTGAAATTCATCACTTATTCTATTTATCAGTGAAGTTAATGTGGAATAGATTACACTCATATATTTCACAACTTAAAAGTTTCGAATATTTATAACTTCATAGTTATTTTTAATGTTTTCCAAATCGGCATTGCTGCAATTATAAATTCTAATGGTAAGTCCATCAGTTATTCCATTCAAACTTCCCAAAATTGCATTTCCGTCATCTAGTGTTTGTTTATCTGCCTTTGTAATAACCATTTGATTTTCAATTTCATTGTTTGTAGGTTTGATTGCAAATCTTTTGCTGTGAATTTCAAGGGTATTTTCAAGTTCCTGCATTTTTGCGTTGTCCCATGAATCCAGAGCAACTGTTGTTGAAATATCATAATTATTGTTGGTTATGTTTTTTCTCAAATCGTTTAAGGATGTAATGTTTTGAGGTTTTATTTTAAATTCAGTTAAATTGTCATAAACCCTTCCGTCGGTCTCAATAGATATCTTATCTATGTGTATGTCTGCATTAGGGGCATTTTTGTATAATCCTGCTAGATAATTTTTATTGTCCGATTCTATTAAGACTTTAACGGCAGAACCTTCATCTACCCATTTCACGGTACCGTTTATTGTGATTTTTTCACCGTTTGTGGCATTGTATCCGTCGATAGTAGATTTAACTACCTTTCCGTCCTTATAATAATTCAAGTAAGTTTCAGATAGTTTGTTTATTGTTGATGCATCAAAAGCAGTTTTTTGAATTTTTGATGAGTCGTCGGTTGTAATATGTATAAATGCAAAAATGACCGCACAAATTACCAAAATGATTATGAGGTAATCAATTAATGTGAATTTTATCTTCATAATAATCACTAATCTTCGTAAATTGCTCCAACGGGGCAAACATCTACACATTCACCACAGTTATCGCATTTGTTAGGGTCAATAATTATGGTGTAAGCTTTCCTTGAAATAGCTTCTTCCATACATACATCTATACAATCTTCACAGACTCCACATTCTTCCATATCAATTTTCAATTAATACACCATTTTATTTTTTTTAAAAGAAATATAATTAAATATAATTATTTTAAGATTTATATAGTTTTTTAGAAAAGAATTTATTAGGCTTTCCTAAACTTTTAATATAAGTTTGACTATATATTTTAGTATAAAGGTGTATGAATGATATTTAACAAAACTATTTCAATAATTTTATCAGCATTATTATTTGTTTTTTTAGGTCTTTTATATTCATCTGTTTCCGTGATGTTTTTTAATGGTGGATTAATTCCTATAATTGGGATGGTAATGTTTGTAATATTTTATTTTATTACAAGGATGTTTTATAATTATTTGAGAAATGATGATTACTATAAAAATACTCGTGAAAGATCAAGCGATAAAAAAGGTGAAAAATACTTCATTAAGGGAGAATCAGATTCTAAAAAACTTTTTATCGTAATTTGGGTCATTGTGATTTTAATTTTGTCATCTGTTTCATTATGGTTATTTTCATTTAATCATGGATTGGTATAAATTTCACATGTTGACCGTAATGTTTATATACTATAGGGTTCAATATCAATATTGTATGCAAGGGTGCCCGAGCGGCCAAAGGGGGAGGACTTAAGATCCTCTGGTATAGGCCTTCGAGGGTTCGAATCCCTTCCCTTGCACTATTTTATATTTACTTTTTCTCGATACTGCTTTAGTGGCTCAGCCGGTAGAGCGCCACCTTGGTAAGGTGGAAGTCGGGGGTTCGAATCCCCCCTAAAGCTCTGTTTTTTTAAAATTTTTAAAGTCTTATTTTTTTACCAATTCAAAAACTTTAAATTATACATTTTTCTAAATAATATAGTGATAAAAAATATAAGGTGAAAATTATGAATTATAAAAAACTTATTTTAGTAGGTTGTATTTCAGCATTTGTTGCGATTCTAACCTCTATTTTAGGAGTTGCAGGTACTGTTATTGGTTCAGTAATTTCATCTGTTCTGTATAACATGCTTTCCGAAGCACTTGAAAACCCTGTATCAAATGCAAATTTCAAATCAGATTTTGAATGGGAACTTGCATATGTGTTCCCTCTGGCGGTTATTGCTTTAATTCAATTATTATTAATTTTCGCTTTATTAGCAGAAATGGGATTTTTACCACATGGGTTTGTTAATTTCTATATGTCCATTCAGAATTTAGCAGATAATAATTTATATAGGATTTTAGGAATAGCGTTGCTGTTTATCAGTGCATATCCGTGGGTGCTAAAACCAGAATTTGTAAAAAAAGAACATGGTATAATTTTAATCATTGTAGGTTTGATATTTTTAGCTCGCGGATTTGTTGATTCAGGACTTTCTATTACTGAGTTATATAATCCTATTTTCAGCTATTTTGATTTGCCTATAGCTATTATTGCATTTTTATTAATCACATTTGTTATAGTTAGGATTTTATATTTGTCAACTAATTCAGAGAATGAAGCTAAAATTATTACAAGCCGTTCTGAAAAAAGGCCTGTTTATAATAATGTTCAAGAGAGTATTCATCATAAAAAAGAAGATCTTATTCGTACAGGCCAGAATGTTAGAAAAGAATATCCAAAAAAGGTTCAAAAATTTAGAAATGACCATCAACAACATTCTGATGTTAAATTTAGAGGGAATATTCGAGAAAATAAACCTGTTGATAATTATAAACCTCGTAAAGGTATCAACAGGTCATCAGGTGATATTCATTTCGAATCCAATGATTTGTTAGATGATTATAAAAAATAGTGGTAATATGAGTAAACGTGATGAAACATTAAAACAGATATTGGATTTAATTTTATATGAAAATCCTTCCACTCAGGATGAAATTGCTGAGAAATTGGGAATATCTCGCAGATATGTTACTCAGTTAATACAGCCTTTGATTAAAGATGGAACTGTAAAAAGGGCTTATATGATTGATTTAAAAACTTATGAAAAGTTAACACAGTCTATTGAAGTCTACTCAAGTCCAACCAATGCTGCAGGTAATGTTTTAATAAATGATATGCTGGCAAATATGGCAAATCATGTCCACTCTCAGCTTGAAGCGTCATTTCAGTCTATTTTGGATTATGATGAAGAGGAAGCTAAAAAAGCTTTGGAAATGGATTACACTACAAATAACCTTGTGGAAAAAATCAGAACTTCAGTTGAAACCATTGTAAGTATAGATAAACATTCAGAATTTGCCAAATCAATGTTGTATAATGAGATTGCATATGATTTGGAGCGTATTGGAGATTACTGCGGCCATATTGCAAAATTTGTAATAAATGATGTTTATAAAATTGATGATAATGTCTTGAGAAAATTAAAAAAGATGTATAAAACTGCTCAAAGAATGATTCGTTTAGCTATGAAAGCATTTATTGAGGGTGAAACTGAACTTAAAGATGATTTGATGGAATTGGAAGATTCCATTCATATTCTTCAATCCAAATCCATTAATCTGATTGCAACACAGATGGCTGAAAATTCTTTTGATGAAAAAGAACGGTCAAACTATTTCATATATTTGTTTAGAGTTATCAAGGCCTTTGAAAGAATAGGAGATATTTCTGTTGAAATGATGGATGTTGCCGTTGAGTTCCATGATAACATTCCAAGACCGACAACTCCAAGGTCATTCAGATAACTATTTTTTTTTTATTTGTCATATATTTTTGTTGTAGCATGCCTGTCTGCCCAACATTGGATACAAACACCAACAGGAAGGCCTGCAGTATGAGTATGTGCTTTTAATATTTTTACATCTAATGCTGTTGTTTTTC
Source organism: uncultured Methanobrevibacter sp. (assembly GCF_902764455.1). Classification (NCBI taxonomy): domain Archaea; kingdom Methanobacteriati; phylum Methanobacteriota; class Methanobacteria; order Methanobacteriales; family Methanobacteriaceae; genus Methanobrevibacter; species uncultured Methanobrevibacter sp. The sequence continues at coordinate 4,658 of NZ_CACWVY010000033.1, read as the reverse complement.
CACCAAGTCCCATAGGACCTATTCCAGAAGCATTGATTTCAGATAATATTTCTTCTTCAAGTTTTCCAAGAACAGGATCAGGGTTTCTCTCACCAATTTTTCCAAGCAGTGCTTTTTTACCCAATTTTAAACATAAGTCAGATGTTCCGCCAATTCCAACGCCTACAACAGTTGGAGGGCATGGTTTTCCTTTGGCCTTAAGGACAGACTCTACAACAAATTCTTTGATTCCTTCTATTCCTTCAGCAGGAAGTGCCATCTTTAAGGCATTGTTGTTTTCAGAACCGAATCCTTTAGGCAATATTGTAATTTCTAAGTAATCTTCATCAATAAGTTCAATATCAATTGGTGGGATGTAATCTCCAACATTGACATTGGTATTTTCACGGGTAATCGGATCTACGATATTTGGTCTAATTGGAATTTCTTTTGTAGCTTTTCTGATTCCGTCTTCAATTCCTTCACGTAAATTTTCCACTTCAACATTACCTAACTTAACAAAAACCACGGGCAGACCTGTATCTTGACACATCGGAATTCCTTTTTCTTTTGCAAGTTCAATATTTTTCAATATAGCTTCAATATTTAATATTGCAAGGTCATGTTCCTCTATTTTAAGAGCATCTTCAAGTGATTTTTTAACATCTTCGCCAAGAACTATGGCTGCTTGTTTGTAAAGTTCATAAACAGTATCTGTAATAACATCTTTAGTAATCAAAATAAATCCCTTTAAAAATTAATTAATGTTATTTTGATTTTTGAAATATTTAAATATTAATTATTTGAATAGGGCAAACTTCAACGCAATCTCTGCATCGGGTACATTTTTCACCATTGATTGTGATGGCTCCTCCCAAAACTTCAATTGCATTTTCTTTACAAATTAATAGGCATGGTGCTTCTGATGGTTTACAATGCATACAAAATAAGATTGGAGTGTCAACATTTGGTGTTTGTTGACAACTTCCACAGGTTGTACATGTTGTACAATTTCCTGATTTAAACATAATTTTATTATTCGTCTAATACAAGTCTTGCTCGTGCTTGACTTGTAATTACATGGACAAAGCCGCTTTTCTTGGTATTAGGTTCGTATAATCCTGCCATTTTAGCCAAGAATTTTTCTTGATTTTTAGATTTGACTTTAGCAGGATCCAGAATGCTAATAGCTCTTTTAGTACAGGCTTTGATACATGCAGGTCCTTCTTCTCTATCTGCACAGAGGTCACATTTCTCAGCAATATTTGCTTCAAAGGTCATTGCACCAAATGGACATGCCATTACACATAATCCGCAGCCGATACATTTTTTAGTATCGACTCCTTCATCGCTAATAGCTTCTGTTGGACAGATTGTTATACATGGTGCATTTTCACAGTGTTGACATACAATGGAATAAAAAGAAGAATGATATTCTATGATTTTTATTCTACTAGCTTTATGAACTGATGCACACATGTTTTCACAATTCATACATCCGTCACATAAATTACTATTTACAGAAATTTTTTCCATTGTACCACCTTATAAACCTAACTCTTCACACTCTGCATCGACATATTTTTGGATTTTTTCAATGAGCTCATCATCTAAATGTCTGAATCTTTTTTGTGGTGCTAGATATTCTTTAACAGGTTTTCTTTCTTCTGGTCTGTAAGTAATATCAAATTTACCATTTTCGATTTCATATAAAATCCAAGATCCAGTTTCTACAGCTAATCTGCCCATTTCGATAGTTTTTTCAGAAGGATATCCCCAACCTGTAGTACATGGTTGTTGTAAGTGGATATATGCTGCTCCTTTAGTTTCTGCAGCTTTTTTGACTTTTTTAACGTAATCTTCAGGGTATGCAATTGATGCAGTAGCAACATAAGGTATTCCATGTGCTGCCATAATCATTGGCATGTTTTTCTTAGGTTTGTCTTCACCGAAACTTGCACTTCCCATTGGTGAAGTAGTTGTTGTTGCACCGAATGGTGTTGCTCCACTTCTTTGAATACCTGTATTCATGTATGCTTCGTTATCATAACAGATGTAAAGCATATTGTGCCCTCTTTCCATAGCTCCGGAAAGGGATTGTAAACCGATATCTACAGTTCCTCCGTCACCACCGAAAGCAACTACATTAACATCGTCTTTTCCTTGAATTCTTAATGCACTTTCTACACCGGATGCAACAGCACCAGAGTTTTCAAATGCTACGTGAATGAATGGAATTTCCCATGCAGTCTCTGGATATGGTGTGGTCATTACTTCAAGACAACCGGTAGCGGAAATAGCTACGGTATTTTCACCTAATGCATTTAATGCTAATTTAACTGCAATAGATGCTCCACAACCAGCACATCCTCTGTGTCCAGGTGCTAATAAATTTTTATCAGGTATGTCTACCATATTCATTCCTCCTTAAGTCCAATCCATGTGACATCGTTTTCAGGCACATTTTTAGTTTTTTCATAAATTTCAATTAATGATTCAGGAGTTATGTCTCTTCCACCTAAACCAGTAATGAATCCATAAATTTCTTTATCGATTTTAACTTTCATGTCTGCATAAAGAGCTCCGCCAATACCAAAGGAGAAGTTTTTATCAACAACAGCTATTTTATCGCAGTCTTTAACAACTTCATTAATTGCTTCAACTGGGAATGGTCTGTAGGCTCTGATTTTAAGTAAACCTACTTTTTCGCCTTTTTCTCTTAATTGGTCAACAATAACTCTTATACTACTACAAATTGATCCCATAGCGACATATATGATTTCAGCATCTTCTGTTTTGTATGGTTCTACAAGACCATATTTTCTTCCAAAGATTTCAGCAAATTCATCACAGGTTTGTTGGATTACATCCAGTGATTTAGTCATTGCAACTTCCATATCATGTCTTGCTTCCATATAATATTCAGGGTCAGCGAAGTTACCTATTGACATTGGTTGTTTCGGATCAAGAAATGCGTGCTCCGGAACATATGGAGGTAAAAATCTGTCAACGCTTTCTTGTTCTGGGATTTCAACAGGTTCAACTGTATGGGTTAAAATAAATCCATCTAAACATACCATTGATGGAAGTAAAATATCAGGATTTTCTGAAACTTTATAAGCCATTAATGTTGTATCCAATGCTTCCTGTGCATTTTCAACATAAATTTGTAACCATCCTGCATCTCTTTGTGCAATGGAATCTTGTTGGTCGTTCCAGATATTTAATGGTGCAGAAATTGCTCTGTTTGCATCAGCTAAAACGAATGGAGTTCTCATACCTGCTGCTGCAAATAAAATTTCGTGCATTAACATTAATCCTTGTGAAGATGTTGCTGTAAATACTCTTACTCCAGCTCCACTTGCTCCAACAGCAGCACTTATTGCACTGTGTTCTGATTCTACTTTGACATATTTAGCATCAATTTTTTCATCAGCAACATACTGTGCTAAATATTCGGAGATTGTTGTTTGTGGAGTAATCGGATAAACTGGAATAACTTGTGGTTTAGCTAATCTTACAGCTTCTGCAACTGCTTTATTTGAGGTCATTACTTCTTTTACCATCTAATCACTCTCTTTATTCTTTTACCATTTCGATTGCATCTGATGGACATTCATATGCACAAATTCCACATCCTTTACAGTAATCGTAATCAATATCGTGTTGTTTGTTTACGCAGGAATCTGGGCAGAATAAAATACAATTATCACAATCAATACATTTTTCTTTATCTAAAATTGGTTTGAAAGTTCTCCAACTTCCAGTTTTATTATTTTTAGTATTTCCTGGTGTTTTAATTACACATCCTATACTTACCATTATACTCACCATCTATCCTATTTCGTAAGCTTTTTTTGTTGCTTCCGCATTTAACTCTCCGATTTTTCCTGGGAAGGTTTCTTTGATTACTTCAATAAGTGAATCAATACTTACTACTCCGGTCTTTTTAGCAAAATATCCTAAGATAATTGTGTTTACAATATTACGTCCTAACATGTCAAGAGCAATACCAGTCGCATCAATACTGTGGACTGCGTGTTCACCACTACCTTTGAAGTCTAAAGTATTTATAATAACTTCAGTGTTGTCTTTAATTCCAGAAAATACGTCTACTACGTTTAATAATCCATCATCTAGGACTAATACATAGTCGGGGTTATATATTTGGTATCTCATTTCAATTGGCTTGTCATCAATTCTTGTGAAAGCCATGACTGGAGCTCCTCTACGTTCAACTCCAAAGAATGGGAAAGCTTGGACATATTTTCCATCTTTAAAAGCCGCTTTTGCTAAAATTTCAGCAGCGGTTACAGAACCTTGTCCGCCTCTACCATGAAAACGAATTTCAATCATTAATTCTCCTCCATATATTTATCATGTATAATCATTATAATTTACAAAATATATAAATTTTATGTTAGATTTTAATTTTGGATAATTTTGTTTAAATTTAATTGCTTTAATCATTTGTTTTTTGTTTATTATTTGAATAATAGAGTTAACATTTTTATTCTTTTCTTATTCAATTTTAATAGGTTTTTAGATATACTAATTATTTTTAAGAAACTATTATTTTTCAATGCTGTCAAGCTAAGATTTTTTTCTATTTTTTTAGTACGATTTTTTTATTTTTCTGCTGATTATTGCTTTATTTATTCTAATTCTACGATTAATTA
>NZ_CACWVY010000032.1 GCF_902764455.1 uncultured Methanobrevibacter sp. | reverse complement strand
CATTATACCCCATAAACTAAACCACCAATAAAACAAACAAACTACAAAATAATTCCACATAACAACAATAACTAATATACCACATAATAAAAAATATAAATTGCCCAAGAGCATTTGATAAGAAATAACCAACAAAAAAATTAAACAAAAAAAGATAAAAACTTTAAGAAAAACACTATAATATAATTAAAATAATATTAAAGGACATTCGAGTAAATATTTGCACTGATTATCAAAAGAGATATAACATGAAATATGTATCTTTCAATCCTAAAATCCATGATGAAAATAAAATTGCAACATTGAAATATAATGTAGACTTTAGAACTTATGACAAGCTTTTCAAATCAAAAGAAAAGTCCATTGCCGCTATTGAAAAAAGTCTAACAAAAGACGAATGCATCAAAGTTATTTATGATGATGAAAATGTTATTGGAATGATAATTGTATACACTCATGATAAAAAACCTAAATCTCATTTCAGCTCCCTTAAACTGTTATTTATTGAAATATTGGATCATTTTGTTATTTGTGACATTAAAAAAGAGGATATTTATATTGCTGAAATAGCTATTGATGAAAATCAAAGGTCAAAAGGTTATGGAACAAAAGTCATTAAAGATGTTATTGATTATGCTCAAAAAAATGATTATAAAAGAGTTATTTTAGATGCAGATTTCAGAAATCCAAAAGCAAAAGCATTATATGAAAGATTAGGCTTTAAAGTTTATAATAAAAAATCTTTTTTAAAAAGAGGCATGTACAATATGGAATTCAAACTATCCTAAAATCCATTTAATCAATTAAGAATTTCATATTAAAATTAAAAATAAAAAAGAAAAAAAAGTATAGTTTAAAATATTAAGCTATATCAGAGTATAATAATCCAATAGCCCTTTGAGTAAACAACAGTAAGTATGGACTTATCACAACTGAAAGGAATGAGAAAATCGGCATAAAGCTGAAGAAAGCTGAGAAAAACATCTCAACAACAAGGCCAATTACAAAAATCAATATGACTACTGATATTACCTTACCTGCACCAATTCTTGATATGTCTTTTGCTGCTTCAAAAACATTTAAAGCTTCTCTTAAACTGCCAGTATTTGCAAGTCTTGCTTCAGCCATATATTGCAGGAATGAAAAGATTACAAATACAATTAAAGCAACAAAAATAGTAATAGCTGATGAAACAGCAAGATTGACTATTGCCTGAGCTAATCCATCATAAACAACAGCAGAACTTCCAGTATAAGTATCAGAAGCTATTAAAACAATTTGTTGAAAAACAGTCATAAAATTGCCATAAATATTTGTAAGATATCCTGCAACGACAGTGATGAAAGCAGGAATTATAAAGTAAACTATTGAAACAACAAAATTGTTAAATCCTGTGAAAAAATTTTCCCACCAGTCAAATTCTGGAACTTTATCATCATGTTCAATTCCGGACTTAACAACAGTGATTGAATAACCTAATAATATCCATCCAATCAACATTGCAACTACGCAAGCCAGTCCGCCCCATAAAAAACATTCCGGAGTAATAACTCCTAAAGCATACACTAATGTTCCTAGAACAGAAAATACACTTGCCAAAACTGATAATAAAACAAAAATTAATAATAGTTTAATGTTTTTTGATGGAAATACAAAAGCATCCTTAATTATTTCTATTACATCCATTTTAACACCATCTACATTTTATTAATACCTCTAAAAAGAGATATTAATAATTTATTAAAAAAGTAATATTTAAAAGTTGTTTAAAAATATTTAATTGAATTGAAAATTTTTTAAATAAAATTATTTTCATTTAATTTATATATACTATGAAAAACAACCTTTAATTATCCTTTATGATTATTTTATTCATTTTTGAATAGTTATCATATTACACCATCAGAATCTTGGTTCTGGAAAAAAATAACTTTAAAACACTGAATGAGGGTATAATCAATGGATAACAAAAAAATAATAATTATAGTTGGCGTAATACTTTTAATCATTGCAGCTTGCGTTATTTTTGTAATGCTGACTACAGTAAATTATGAAAAAATTGATATAACTCCAAACGGAACAACTATAGAAGTTCCTGCCAATAAAACAAAATACGCTGGAAATGTTGAGGGTGCTAAAATATGGAACTGGGACAATGGAATATTAGTTACATACAACAGCAACGAAGACAAAAATATTATCAAAGTAACTGAATTAGGTTTTAATAGTCTAAATAAGTTAATACAAAATGGAGAAAAACAAACCCTTGACGGTTATACATGTTATGTAATAAATGCGGATAAACTATTAGAAATCCACATATTTGACATTATTAAAGTAAATTATAACGGCAAATTTTATTGCATACCATTAGCTAATGAAACTACTCACGACAATCTCATAATCCTCTGCAAAGACAAGGACATGGCAGTCCATATGGCAAAATCAGTACAGTACAAAAAGGTTTTTCCAGACGATAATAAAATAAACAATACAATTTCCACTGTAGGAAACATAACTGGAGATTTACAGTCAAAAGCAAGTGAATTTGCAAACAATACCAATTTAAGTGAAATTAAATCTACAGTAGAAAATAAAACTGGAATTAATTTAGACGAAGCTCAACGTACAATAGAACAATACACCGGAAAATTACCCATATAAACTGATTAAAAATTTAAAAACAAATAAAGGCACTGATTACTATGGAAATTATTAAAGAAAAACAAACCCCAAAAAGAAACTTTAAAAGAAGTTTAATTGTATTTATCGGAAATGTATTAGGAATATATCTGATAAGTTTTTTAGGATTAGGAGTAGAATTTAATCAATTTGATGACATAATCCTTTTGGTACTATTCATCAGTTTAATTAATGCATTACTCTGGCCTGTTTTAACAAGAATAGCAATGCCTTTTCTTGTTTTAACCTTCGGTTTCGGAACATTAATATTAAACGGATTTTTACTTCAAATTTTCGCACCATTATTTGATATAGAAATAAAAGGTGCTGCAATGATTCTTGTCCCATTGGCAATGGCTGCTGTTACAACCATATTATCAGCATTAATAACAATTGAAGATGACAGTTCATATTACAGGTCTGTTTTAAGAGATGCTGAAAAGAAAAGAAAAACTGAAATTAAAGATTATCCTGGAGTAATAATTGTTGAAATTGACGGACTTGCTTACGAGGTTTTATGTGAAGCAGTAGAAAGAGGAGATATGCCTCATATTAAAGAAATGATTGACAGTGACAATTACACTCTTAGAATGTGGGAAACTGACCTGTCTTCCCAAACTGGTGCAAGTCAAGCAGGAATTCTTCATGGAAATAATGAAGACATTGTTGCATTCAGATGGATAGAAAAGAATAACGACAATCAGATGATGCAATGTTCAGGAATCACCAAAGTACCAGAGTTAGAACAGAGAATTTCAGATGGAAATGGATTACTTGTGGATAACGGGGCAAGCAGATCAAATTTATTCTCCGGAGATACAGACAATGTAATATTTACATTCAGTAAAATAATGGACTTTAAAAAATTATACAATAAGGCATGGTACTCAGTATTTTCCAATCCAAGTAATTTTGCACGTATAGTTGCTTTGTTTCTTGCAGACATAATACGTGAAATCTGGTCACAAATTGTGCATTCAGTCAAAAACATCAGACCAAGAATAAACCGTGGAATAGTATATATTCCAACAAGAGCCGCTACAAACGTATTTATGAGAGAAATTAATACATCAACATTAATTGGAGACATGATGATTGGAGATATCGATGTTGCATACTCAACATACTTGGGTTATGATGAAATAGCTCACCACTCCGGAGTCAGAGATAATGACGCATGGTTCGCCTTAAGGGAAATGGACAAACAAATCAAACATTTAACTGATGCAAACAAGTATTGCCCTAGAGACTATCAGTTTGTCATCCAATCTGATCACGGTCAGACAAATGGTGCTACATTTACCCAAAGATATGGTGAAACATTTGAGGATTTTGTCAAATCATTACTTCCAGAAGACATGACCATGTTTGCAAAAATGACTTCAAATGATGACCACTTTGCAGGAGACTATACTCCATTTTCAAGAAAAAATAAAAAAATTAAAAAAGAACAAAAAGAACAACAGGAATTAAGTGACTCTGAAGTCATCGTATTGGCATCAGGTAATCTTGCAATGATTTATTTGACACAATGGAGTCAAAGATTAACATATGAGGAATTAAATAACTTTTTCCCTGAATTGATACCTGGCATCATAAACAATGAATATGTCGGTTTCATTTTAGTTAAATCACAAGAACACGGCGATTTGGCTATTGGAAAAAATGGAACTTATTACCTAGACACCGATGAAATTGAAGGAGAAAATCCTCTTGAAGGATTTGGAGACAATATTGCTAGACATTTAAAAAGAACCAGTTCATTTGAACATACACCAGATATTCTAGTCAACAGTTTTTATGATAAAGAAGCTGATGAGGTATGTGCTTTTGAAGAACTGGTTGGAAGCCATGGTGGAGCTGGTGGAGACCAATCCAAACCATTCATATTGTACCCTTCAAGCTGGAATGTCAGTGACGATGAGATTATAGGTGCAGAAAACATTTATAAACTATTAAAAGAAAATTTAGCGGAATTAAAAAAATAATGTTGCTTATTAATTAAGTAACATTAACTGCAATAATGCAAATACTTAAAATTTTAATAAGATATGGGAAAAAAATTTTGAAATAATCCATATCTTATTTTTGATTATTTTTAATTAATGATTCCAATTCGTCCAAACGTTTGTTTAATTCCTTTTCACGTTTTTTATGGCGTCTTGATAAAATTGCAACAGTTAATGTTGCAGTACCTACACCGGATATTGTGTATCCTCCCCAAACTAAAACCAATGCAGTCAATTTACCAATACCAGTGCTTCCAAGAATTGCATAACCGTTACTTGTAAATGCATTTGAAACCATAACCAATGAACTTAACGGATCAACACTTTCTGCAACGGTTGTTACAAGGAAACTAACAAATATCACAGAGAATAATAAAATAATAGTAATCCCAAGACTGTTTGTCTCAGTATATTGCCTGAATTTGTCAAAATACACCTTGATAAAATAGGCATAAACAAGAACATGTATTATATAAATTGGCAAGAATATCATAGATTCATTAAAAACAAAGAGCGCTATAGATTCATAAGGTATTATCAGGAAAAATAACAATTTATTCTTCCAAGAACTATAATCTAAAGTAAATGCAATATATAATGATACAATAATTTGTACAGCAGCAACACCTATAACATCAGCTTCTTTAACAATAATAATATACAATATAAAAACAAAGAAAACTAACATCATTATCAAGTAAAAAACTTGTTTTAATGTTTGAACTTCTTCTTCAGGAAAATATTCAAGGGGATTTAAAACCCTACTCCCACTATTCTTTAATTTTTTATAAATAAATTTTCCGGCAACGAATAACACACCGAATATTAGAATTGCAACAACAAATTCTAAAATAATCATTAAAACTTCCATAACTATAATTTATCAATTCATTATATTTAATTTTTAATTTTGACAGAACTTTCATAAACCATTACAATAATTGAAATTAAAGCCTTGATGACATTAACGACTGTAATTTCATAATGAAAACTTACTTTTAACATTGATAGTTTACATCAGCCAACCTGCCAAATGATAGATTTGTTAATTTTAATTTACATTACTTAAACCAATTATTTTTTTGAAATGAAAATTGCAAATATAATTTTATTAAACCTCTCAAATATTTCCATTTGCCGAAAATATGTGACAATATTTAAATAATTTTGAAATAAAAATTTATATTATAATCAATGAAAGATTATTTTAAATTAATTATAATTGATTATAATTTTATTTAATTAGTATAAAAGGAGGTGAAAAAATAAAAAAGAAAACAATATTGATTTCATTAATGTTTATTTGTTTCATAATGTTATCCTTGAACTTTGTTGCTGCAACTAATGAAACCATATCCGGAAATGAAAGTGCATTACAAATGAATGAACCTTTACTTGAATCTACAAACAAGGATATTCAAATTGATGAAAAATTGAATGCAGTAGCGGAAGGCAAGGTAATTGAAATTAGACAGGATAATTATGAAAATTATTTTGATGCAAGAACCGGTAAAATATTAAAAACTGCAGATATTTCCGGTGGAGATACATTGAAAATAGGAAATATTTCTGAAAGAGCATTTGTTATTGATCGTCAACTGACTTTAATGCCTATCACTCCAAATAATCAAATTAAAAATGGTTTTATACATTTGGTTAAAGGAAGTGACGGCTCTACAATTACAAATTTAACTATTAATAATACAAAAGCTACATTGAAAATTCTAGGCGTTACTGTAGGCCAACTACATGGTATTTGGTTATCTCATTCCAACAATAACCTTATTTCATATAACACTATAAGAATAGCAAATTCCGGAGGAGTTTATGCAATGCCTATGGGATGGTCTAGTAATAATCGGATTATTTACAATGATATGAAAACATACATTAGTACCAATATCATTATGGGGGATTCACATAACAATTTGATTTCACATAATAGCTTAGAGGTTTTATCATATTCAGACATGTCTGTAACAAATTTGATTTATTTCAACCCGTTTAATCATGCGGATTATACTGGAACTCCATTATGTAAAGGCAACATAATTTCATACAATTATTTGAAAGGATTTTGCACATTACCGATGTCTATAATATTGCAGCTTGAATATGCTGACCATGAAGGTACTGTAGTTGCAAACAATACGATTATTAAAGGATCAATCGGAATTAATTTAAATGGGAACAATGTTTCTGTTTATGGAAATACAGTTTCCAATAGTGCAGTGGGAATTTCTGTTAGTGGAAGTGATTTTAGTGTTTGGAACAATACAGTAAGCGGAAGCAGTCAGCAGACTGGTATCAGGTCAGACTGTGCTGCAAACTCTAAAGGTATCATACATGACAACAACGTAACTTTCAGTGATGTTTCAATAGGCATGTCATTGGCAAACAACATTGAAGCATACAACAATAACATAAATATTAAAAACTATGGGGCAGGCATGTCCCTTTCAGGCCAAAATACTACTGTTCATCACAATAATATTAAAAATAATCATGATGCAGGTGTTTCAATATTAGGAAGTTATAATACAGTTAGTAAAAATATCATAACTACAAACAATATTGGCGTGACAATACCGTCCAGCCTAAACGGCAACGTCAGATACTACAACAACACAATTACAGACAACAAGATAACTAGTGAAAGTTATGGCGTTTCAATAATAGGTCTGGTTTATAATTCTGTTATTAAAGACAATATTATAGAAACCAACAGGTCAATTGGTATTAATATAGAAATTACAGACAAGCATTCCAATACTGAACTGGACAATATTGTTAATGGAGTAATTTTTAATTCAACTGCAATTATCATTAATGATGAAAACTTCTACCAATTCTTCGATGAAGACGGATATTTTGTCTATAAATTCGATGAAGGTAAATCAAAAGTAATCTTTTTGACATTTCTGACAAACAAAAATCTCGTTTTTGATGATAAAATCACAGTAATCAGTAATAAAATGGATAATCTCTTATTCAATGTTACTGTGAAATTTGAAGGAGATGCCGAAGGATCAGTTATAAGAGATTTCAATTTCATCAATTATGATAAGGAAGCAATTGTAATCGATAACGTTGATGACATTACCGTCAGCAAAAATAACATCACAGACATATATAAAAAAGGAAGCAAATCGAATTCTGCAATTTTAATCCAGGGCATTTGTAATAATGAGATAATTACTAAAAACAATATCTACATTAACTCCAAAACAGATTATGTTTATGCTATTACCGCACCTGCAATAGGTTCCAACGGAATAATGAACAGAGATTTCTCCAAAGGATTTGCAGTTAATGATAATACAATCATCATTATTTCTGATGGCATGGCAGAAGCAATTTATACTGATGCAATAGCTTATAGTGAATTTGATAACAATAAAATCAACATTATTGCTAAAGGTTATGCATATGGTATTGCTCTTGCAAATTTAATCGGAAAATTAGCTAATAACAGCATTACAAACAATGAAATAGTAATTTATGCTGATGAAATGGCCTATTTAATTGAATTGCACATGGTGGAAAACACCACAATTGCAAACAACACATTATATGGCGAAAGTAATGGTATTTACGGTGTTGGAGTATATAGCTCAAGCAATGTTACAATTGAAAACAATACTATTTCAGCATTTGGAGGAGATTTAAAGAATATTAAATCAGTTGAAGATGCATTAGGTATCGGAAATGCTGCAATTTCTTCCATAAGATTTGTAGACAATATCACAATTAACAATAATTTAATTATAACCAACATTACAAATCCTGTTGCTAAAATTAATGTAAATAGTGAAGCTAATGTAAACATATCTTCAAATTTATATGTCGTCAGTGATAGTAATTTCAATACATATTTCAGTAATAATGAATTAATTAAAGGAAATATTGAGGAAAACGGTAAAATATTGTTATATAACCTTACCAATGGGCAAATAATAAAAATAACTTCACCAGTTGTTATAAGCTCATATGACAACAATATTCCAACTACAGTTTCATTAATCTTAAATAAGGTATCAAATGTAACAATCTGCAATATTAACTTTGCAAACTCAACAATTGAACTTAAAAGTTCATCAAACAATACAATTGTTAACAATAGCTTTAACTCAGCAAAATCTACTCTATTAATTATCAATAGTGGTGAAAATAACACATTTGCAGACAATTCAATCAGCATTAATAATGATAAGATATCCGGAATTCAATTAACAAAAACAAATTCCAACAATATCTCAAACAATGAATTTAATCTTAAAGGAAACAGCATTAAAGCAATAATTCTCGATTCATCAAAAGACAATGTTATTGAAGGCAATATTTTCCTTTCAGATGCTAATGACATAATATTCATTGAATCAACAAAATCAATGAATAACAACATTATCAAAAACACTCTGAAAGGTAATGCATCATCAATATACGGATATTATGCCTCTAATTCAAATTATGGACACATTGTACAAAATAATATTGAAATTAAAGGAACTTCAAATATTACTGATCAATCCGGCGTATATATTAAAGGATCTTCTGCAAGAAATGATGTAATTGACAACCATATTGAATCATTTTCCAGAAATGGTGATGATTATGCAGTTATGATAATAGCTAATAAAAATTTATACAACAGCATTACCAATAACTTCCTGATGAGTTCAAATGGAGCTAAAAGAGCTAATGAAGCGGTTTATGCCCAATATGGAACTGTTAAAGATAATGCGCCTATAGATATCTATGTATCAGCAAGCGGCAGTGATGAAACTGGCGACGGAAGTATTTACAGACCATATGCTTCAATTACAAAAGCTATAGAAAACAGCTTGAATCATGCAGTAATTTATGTGGGTTCAGGACATTACAATGAAACAGATATTAACATTAACAAGAATGTTACTATATGCAGTAACGGCAAAAATGTTATAATTGACGCACAATCAAGCCAATTATTCAATATTGCCCAAAACGGAATTCTTTCAATAAATGGAGTCATTATTCAAAATGCCCATAATTTAAACGGAGGATCTGCATTTATAAACAACGGAAAATTATCCATTGTCAATTCTTCAATACGTAATTCCTCTTCATACTATGATAATTCCAATCCTGTATTTGACCAGGATGTTGTAAAAGACGAAGATAGTGAAATTACATCCGGCCACACACTAGACTGTAGTGGAACAGGTAAAGGAGGAGCCATATTAAATAATGGTGAATTATACATTAACGCATCTGTATTTTACAATAATTTCGGCCATACCGGAGGAGTTATAGCAGATTATGGAAAATTAAATATCGAATCATCAGTATTCCATGATAATCAGGCAGTTCATGGAGGAGTTATTTTTACTGACTCAAACAATGAGATAATCATTAAAAATTCATTGTTTATGAAAAACAGTGCTTTAACATCTCTTGATTATTGTACCATAAGAATCGCTGCAAGCACATGGTCTATTGATAGAGGATACACCTACACATATTCCTCACTTTGTGAAAATCCTACTGGTGAAGGAGGTGTAATCTACAGTAAAAATACGGACATCTTATTGGAAAATTCCACATTTATGGATAATTCAGCAAAAATTGGAGGAGTAATCTCAACTCCGCTCGATAGTTTAACATCCCGTTCAAATAACGCTAAAGTTAATTTAAAGATTAACGATTGTGAGTTTATAAACAATAGAGCTAATGATACAAGAAAATCATCAGGAACTGTTGATTTGAATAATTATCGCTATTATAGTGGATTTGATGGAGGAGTGATTTATGGAGCTTATAATGAATTGCAAACTACAAATTCAGAGTTCTATTACAATCAAGCTACCAATAACGGCGGAGTAATTTATGCTAAAGCTAATAATGGAAAACTTTTAGATTCCATATTTATGCTGAATACTGCCGGAACAAGCGGAGGAGTATTGGAAATTTCTAAAAACTTTATCATAGAAAGATGCATATTTTCAAATAATTCCGCAAGATATGGTGGTGCTATCGAATACGATTCCTATGAATACTATGGACATGTTCAAGACCACATTAACATTTATAACTCTACAATCTCAAATAATAGAGCTTTAAATGGAGGAGGTGCATTCAATATCGGATATGCCAATATTACAGTACGTGATACAAACATAGTTGATAATGTGGCACCTGCCGGAAATACAATTCACTCCAGAGTTATTGGAGGTCAGCAGGACATTGACATGAGATATAACTATTGGGGAAAGAAAGGACCGGATAATTCTGTATGGGACACTATGAGCCGTGACCGTTTCTATCCAATTACAAGAGAAATAATCAATTGGAAACCTCAGGTCGTTGATGATAATGAACCGGATAATCCTATTGAAGTAAATCCCAATGATGATTCAAAAGGACACGGAGGCAATGGAGACAATCCAACGGTAAACCCAAATCCAAGTTCAACAGAATCAAGTACATCAACAGGGAGAACTATTGGTGGAAATGGAAACAATGAGGGGTCAGGAAATACTTATGGACCTGGAAGCGGCACAGGCACTGGCGGAAGCGGCAGCAGTACCGGAAATCCCGGAACACCATATAATCCTGGAAATACCGGAAACACAAATTCATATGGACATATTCCTGGAAATACTTACACCGGTCAAACAGTAACTGGAAACTACAATTCAAGTACTACCACAAATTCAAAAGTGGACGGAACATCAAATTCCAACAGTCAAAGTAAAGTAAACAGTTCAAATGATGATTCTAGTTTATCAACTGTTGGAATGATATCCAATGCAGCAGCATCTTCAAGTTCTGATGGCGTAGGTCAAGGTGAAAGTTCCAGTTCAGCTGACAGTTCTGAATCCGGTGCTCAAAGTGTAAGTAAATCCTTTGAAATAACCGAAAAATTAGATGAAATAATCAATAATGATAAGTCAATGCAGACATTCATTATTTTAGTGATAGTTGTATTTGCATTATTAATAATTGGTTATAAGAAAAAAGAAAGAGAAAATAAAGAATAAATTCTTTTTTCCTTTCTATTTTACTTTTTTTATGAAAACTTTTTTATATTATTCTTTAATAAATTTATAGTATAATTGACAATTTTATAAATTTGTTGAGGTGTTATTAATTTTAAATAAAAAAATCATACTTGTATTACTCATATTAACAGTAACACTATCCTCCATAATGGTTGTTAGTGCTAATGATGACAATACTACATTTACAGAACTTAATGATGAACCAAATATAAATGAATTATATGTAAGTCCGAACGGAAGCGATGAAGATGGAATAGGCAGCAATGATTCTCCTTTTCAAAGCATAAAACATGCTGCGGATATTGCAGATAACAACTCCAAAATTATTTTAAAACAAGGAACTTACAGCGGATCTTTAAACACAAACATTAACATCAACAAATATTTAACAATAGAAACAATGGGAGATGTTACTTTAAATGGTGAGGGTAAAAATTATTTCTTTAAAATAAATAAGGACTCATCATTAATATTGAATAATATAAAATTCATTAATGCTTATACCGACTCATATTCCCAGCTGGGAGCAATTAACAATCAGGGAAAATTACTGGTTAACAATTCTTCCTTCAACAACATGAACAGCCTAATGTCAACATTTTACAATGAAGGAGAACTAATCATTGACAATACAATCATTTCAAATTCAAAATCTAAAAACATCGCAAAAAGTATCACAAATTTAGGTAACTGTACAATATCCAATTCTAAATTGAATGATGCAATCCAAAATGACAGAGATTTACCAAACATATACAACTTTAAAAACATTAACATTATTAAATCTCAGATTTCACATTTAAAGTCAAATGATGAATACGAACCCTCAAAATATCAGACAGGAGTCATCTCAATTGAAAATTCAACATTAACACTAATAGAGGCCGAAAAGGCAAATGCAAAACTTTTAAATTCTAACATTAACAGACGCTTTTCATTTGACGGATGTAATGTTTATGTTGATAACTGTAAAATATCTCCCTCCTCAGCAATTCAGTTTAACACATTATCAATCTTCAATTCAAATTTTACAGCAACAAATACAATATTTGATGTATCAATATCAAGCGGGCATACAAACTTTAACATAACTCATTCATCTATTTTATATGGAATTAGCGGCAGAGGAGATAAATCAATATTATATGCTCCTTATAACTGGTGGGGCGTGAATTCTGGTCCTGTAATTGAATATTTCAAAAATATTAATATAAGCAACTGGGCTATTGCATCTTTTGAAATAGAAGATGGAAACAATTCTGTAGGAACTTCATCAAAATTCATAACATCCTTTAAATGGTTTGATGGAAACAATATCTTTGATTTAAAAGAAAATGAATCACTTCCAACACGGCCAGTTTACTTTGAAGCTCAAAATGGAAGATTTTTATACTCTTCAGGAAGCCTGAGAAAAACATTTGAAAATTATCTTGTTGGAAATACACTGGACTGCAGCGTTTATTCAACAGTTGACAATCAAAAATTGACATTAACAATTGGAAAAGGATATTCAGCATATAATTATTTTGTAGCTCCATGGGGAAAAGACAAACCCGAAGCGGGCAGTTTAGAAAATCCATACCGATCACTTGGATATGCCATGTCTCAGGTTGTAGATGGAAATACCATATGTTTACTTGAAGGAAACTACAATAGCAGTTTAAATTCAAATATAGCTATTTCAAAAAATATTACAATAGTAGGACTCGGAAATGTTAAGTATTTAAGGGCTAATGGCGTTAACATAATAACCGTTCAAGAATTAGGAAATGTTAATGTTAAAAATATTAATTTCGGTTGCGAAGTAAGAGAATATGACGATAACCTGTTTTTAGTACGCGGAGGTACCTTGAACATAGAAAATTGTACATTTACATCAATTAGCTCAGGTGGTGTTATTTATACATCACCAGGAGTTGACAAAAACAGTTTAATAATAATAAAAAACAGCAGATTCTCAGACATCAGCGGTTCTGTAATAACCGGAAGTGCGGATGTTAATATAGAAAATTGTTCTTTTGAAAAAATTTCCAATTTCTATACAATTGCAGGTATGGAAAATTATAATGCATTGTTTACAATAACAGCGTCTATTGAAATTTACAACTCCGAATTTAAAGACAACAAAATGGGAATTATAACCCTGCACCCATTCACATATTCACGTTCATCATTGCTTGGTGCTTCAAATTCACAATATTCTAACGAATATACAAGATATGCATATATCGAAAATTCAACATTTACAAACAATATTTTTACAAACATGGACAATTCATACTCAACCAATGGAATCGGACTTGATATTGCAGACAGTTACGGAACATTTTATGGATTTATAAACAACTGTACTTTTAACGGCAATAGAGGAAAAATAGCTAAGGCAACTTCAGTTAATTCATCCTCATTTTATAACAATCACGGATGTGATTATGGAGGTAAAGCATTAATTGAAGCTGAATTGATTAACAATTCCCTATTTATCAGTAATTTAAACAGATATACTGACTATAGTCAGGCATCATATGGTGAAGGAATAGCCAGTGCCCAGACAATCACATATTCAACATTCATAAACAATCAAGCATCATTTGGAGGAGCTGTTTCAAATTCAAAAGAAATTCATTACTGCATATTTGTAAATAATACAGCACTATATTCAGGTAATGACATTTATTCCAATTCTGGAGATGTTGACTATTCAAGCAACTGGTGGGGGGACAACAAAAAGCCGGATGATTCCAAAATATTCATTTTCCTCGGAAATTTAAAATTAACAGATTGGGTAATAATGACTTTTGAATCCTACTATGAAAACGTTGTTAAAGCATCTCTGGACAATGTAGTGGATGATGACGGAAACATTAAAAAAATTGGAAAAATACTGCCGTCAAGACCTGTTTATTTCGCTATTAATTTTGGAAACATCACTCCCGAGTCAAGTTATCTTAAAGAAAATGTTGCTTATGCCAATGTAAGTTATAATTTAAATTCTACTGATTTTAAGGCATATGCAACTATTGACAATCAAATTTTAGATTTAAACCTTAGAAACACAAATACAATGATAATAATTGAGAATGTTACAGTTAAAGGAAACGATAACAAATATTATGTTGATTTGATTAATGCAAACGGTTTTAAAATTGCAAATCAAACATTAGCAGTGCAAGTTATTAATTCAGACAATGAAAGCAAAGTATTTACAATTAAAACCAATGATAACGGCAGAGGAAGTTTCGATATCGATTTTCCTATTGGAAAATATGACGTTCTAGTTAATTACTATGGAAATGGATACTATGAAAAATCCAGTGCTTTGGCAAAAATAGAAGTTGTAACATTATTTACTGAGGTTATATCATACAACTACTCATATTATGGCAAGAATAATATATTTTATGGAATTTTACATGATGAAAACGGCAAAAATTTGGTTAACTACAATTTAACATTTACAATCATCTCATCTAATGGAGAATCAAGAACAATCACTTCAAATACTAATTATTACGGCAGAAGTGAAATCGTACTTAATTTAGCACCTGGAGAATATGACATTAAAGTGGAATACTTAGGAGATTCCTGGTATGCATACAGTTCAAATAGCTCCCACATAGTAATCAAAGCTGTTAACACAACACTGATTGCTCCTGATTCAACATTATACGGTGAAGGAAATCTTTACAACATCACTTTAAAGGATTCCTACGGAACATTAATCAAAGGAGAAAACATTAATGTTGAAATCTCACAGGGAAATCTAACCGATAATTTCATATTGCAAACAAATGAAAATGGAATAGCCCGTTTAACTGTCAACTATTTGCCGGGAACATACAATGTTAAAGCTACCTACAAAGGAGATGACATTTATGAATCTGCTGAAGATTCCGGTAAAATAACTGTCAACAAGGTTTTAACAATCGTGACAGGTTTCCACCATAAAGTAATTCCATTAAATGGTATTTATAGTGTTGTTTTAAATGACATGTATGGAAACAGAATTAACAATGGAACTATAACTCTAAACTGCTATCAGGGAAAATTAATTAAAACTTACAGCAACACAACAGATCCTAATGGAGAAGCATCATTTGTAATTGATTTAGCTGAAGGAACATACCTGACAACAATCGATTATGACGGAAGCCTATGGTATAATGATGCAACAAACGCAGCAACCATTGTAGTTGACAAGAATGCAGTCCTCGAATCAGTTAGTCTTAATGCAACAGATTTAGTGCAATATTACGGTGAAAACAAATTCTTTAAAATCGATTTTAACGATCCTAATGCATACAGCCAATATGGAAAAACAATAACCGTAAGTATATCCAATGAAAATTGGTCCCAATCTTTTGATGCAGTAACAGACGCATTCGGCACTGCCCGCTTACAAATAAAACTAAACCCTGGAGAGTACAATGTCACCTACAAATACTCAAATCCATACTACAACATTTACGGAAGCGGTTCAAATAAAATAACTATCTATAAAATGCCAGTCAGCTTAACCGCTAATGACCTGATTATAAACATCAATGAGCAGAGATTATTCGAAGCAACATTAAAAGACATTAACGGCAATGCGATTTCAAATATGCAAATCCTCATGAAACTAAATGGAAATGACTATATAATTACAACAAATGACAAAGGAGTAGCTAGCCTGCCTTTAAATTTAAATATAGGTGAATATGAAATCGAATACAGTTTATCTAATCCCAACTACATTTACTCATCAAATGCAAATAAGATTTTAGTTGTTGACAGCAAACAGACATCCACACAGATAATTGCCGAAGACATTAATGAAGATGAAAATAATCCAGTTAATTTCACATTAACATTAACAGATTGCCTTAATAACGGCATATCTTACAGTGAGGTGACAATTGAAATAATTAACTCCAACGGAAAATCCATTAAAAACATCACCGATGTTACTGACGCAAATGGTAATGCAATATTTAAATTTAATTTAAACTATGGAAAATACACAGTTAAAGCAAATTTCCAAGGAAATGACATATATTTACCAAGCAGCAGCGTTAATGTAGCCAATATCGAAAGCAGTGACAACCGTACAAAAACAGTGATATATACGGATAATGTTCAGATTAGCACTAATGATACATTTACTATCATTTTAAGAGATGAAAACGGCAAATTGCTTTCAAATAAAGAGATTACATTCCTTATTAAAAACATGGCATATTCCACAAAAACAAACAGCGAAGGAAAAGCTTCCGTTAAAGTTGATGTCACTTCAGGAATGCACAATGTTAATGTCATCTTTAATGGTGACGATAATTTAAGACAAAGCTCCAATCTGGTTAAATTATATGTTTCAAACTTATTTACAAAAATTTACGCCCCTAGTCTGATTAAATACTACAGAAATTCAACCCAGTTCCATGCCTTGCTAACTAGCGATTCAGGAAGGCCAATAGCTAATCAGATAATGTCTGTTGTATTGGACAGTGCAATATACAACTGCACTACAAATGAAACCGGATGGATTACACTGGACATTAACTTAAAGCCAGGCCATTATGATGTCGAATGCTATTTTGCGAATGAAAGCTCTGAAGAATATTCATTCAATAAGACAACAATTGATGTTTTAACAACAATATTGGGCAAAGATGAAGTTAAAGCTTATGGTGACAGCCCATATCTAACTATTAAGTTTTTAGATGGTCTTGGAAATGGAATTAAAAATAAGGATTTCATAATAGGCATTGACAAAACAAATTACTACGCAACAACAAATGATGAAGGAATATTCTACTTTAATTTAAATTTGAATGTAGGAAACCACATCATTTCAGTTATAAATCCTTTTGACGGATTATCTGAAAGCTATAAATTAACAATAACACCAACAGTAATAGTAAATAACCTTTTAAAGGTATTAGGAGATGGCCAATATTACATAGCTACATTTTATGATAAAAACAATTCTTTAATAACAAATAAAAACGTTAATGTAATAATAAATGGAATAAATCACACATACAAAACAGACAGCGAAGGCAATATAAAATTAAGTATGGAACTGAATCCTAATAACTATCTTGTAACAACAATCAATCCCGTGACTGGAGAATATGTTGAAAATACAGTAAAAGTGCTCAGTCCTATAAGTGAAAATAAAGATTTAACAATGTATTTCACCAGCGGATCTAAATTCAAGGTACGCATAATTACTGCAGGCGGCAAACCGGCAGGTCAGGGAAAAACAGTTAAATTTAAAATCAACAGTAAAACCTACACAACTAAAACAAATAAAAATGGTTATGCATCTTTAAAAATCAATTTAAAAGCTAAAAAATATACAATAACAACCCAGTATGGAAAATACAAAGCAACAAATAAAATAACAGTAAAACCACTCTTAACAGCTAAAAATATATCTAAAAAGAAAGTTAAAAAAGTTACATTTAAAGCAAAACTTGTAACCTCCAAAGGTAAAGTTGCTAAAGGTAAAAAAATAACTTTCAAGTTTAAAAGCAAAAAATACATGGCTAAAACCAATAACAAAGGAATAGCCAGTATTAAATTAACATTGACCCCTGGAAACTATAAAATACATACAATTTACGGCAAATCTAAAATTTCCAATAAAATAATTATTAAAAAATAGGGAAAATTTAACCTTATTTTTTAAATTTCTTTTTTAAAACTACCTATTATTCAATTTTTCAACAAAATATCTTTTAAATATATTTTAGTTGTCACAAATTAATTAAATAAATATTTAATAAAACTTAAATATACTTTATGATAAAAATAACTTACATGTATCAAATTTATTTGAATACATAAACTTTATAGAGGTCGAAACTTTGAAATTTAATAAAATTTTATTTTTAACTATTGTTTTATTGGCCATATTATCTTTGGGAGCAGTAAGCGCTCAAGATAATGGAACTGATGATGTAACATCAGTCAGCCAAGACAATACAATACAATTAACAATAAATGACGATTCAAAACTTAGTGACGATGCTTCAACAACATATAACAAAACAGTATATGTTGATACTGCAAAGGGTTCTGATTCCGGAGCGGGAAGTGAAGCAAGTCCATATGGAACAATAAATAAAGCTATTAGCGATGTTAATGCATCTGATATTGCTGTTATTTATTTAGGTAGTGGAACTTATTCTGGGGACAACAATACAAACTTAAATATTGTTTTATCCCATAAAAATTACAATGGAAGTTTAACATTAATTGGTGCTGAAGACGGTACCACTGTAATTGATGGAAATGAAGAATCTCCAATTATTGCAGGAATAAGTGCTGACTCAATTGTTACCTTAAAAAACATTGTATTCACTAAAGGTAAATCTGACATGGGTTCAGCAATTAGGTCAGCCGGAGATTTAACAATTGATAACTGTGTATTTGAAGAAAATTATGTTACCAATTTGGCTGCGGTTTATTCTGAAAAAGGTAACTTAACTATCACAAATTCTAAATTTATCAAAAATTCAGGCAATCAATATGTCGATTTATATTTCTCACATGAAAGTTTAATAACATTAATTAATAACACCTTTGAAAGCGGTTCTGCAACAAGCTCCTGGGCAGACACTCCTGCCGTATATGTAAGTTATGGAAAATCAGTTATTAAAGGAAACACCTTTAAAAATTTAACCAGCTCCCGCAGTGCAGCAGGTTTAGCTGTAAGATACAACAATAATGATAACATTGGAAATATTACAGACAATACATTCATCAACTGTACTTACACAGGATCAAATGGTGGAATTGTATTTTTCCAAAATTCTTATCTCAAAGGCAATAAATTCATCAACTGTACTTCTACAACATCTTTACTTTATGCTGTAACTGATTTCAATGCAAAAGTTACTTTTGAAGATATAAAAATCGACGGTACACGTTTTGTCTTAAAAGCTAATGTAACTGATGATGGAGACAATAATGTTCAAGGTGCAAAAGTCATTTTCACTATTGACGGTGCAAAAATCGGTGAAGCAACCTCCGGTGCAGACGGTGTTGCATCCTTAACTGTAAACAAATTATTGGAAAACGGTAACCACACAATTTCAGGTACACAAACTTATACTAATGCTAATCCTTTTGATGTGACTGTAATTGAAGGTAATGCAGCTGTAGACTTTGACCACACCCCTGCTGAAGTATGGGTTTCAACTGAAGGAAATGATACAACAGGTAATGGTAGTGAATCCAATCCATTTTTAACTCTTAAAAAAGCTTTAGATTATGGAACTGCTGCTACTGTTGATTTAACAGTCCGTATTAAAGATGGTTTATATAACGGATCTGAAAACAGAGACTTATCCTATTCCAATGTTGGAAAAATTACAATTATCGGAGAATCCTATGGTAATGTCATCATTGATGCTGAACATGCAAAATCCGGCAGTGGATGGTTTGCATCCGCATCAAACATATTCTCATTTGATCAAAACCTGGAAATCAAACTAGTTAACTTAACCTTAATCAACTGTGACGGCCGTCCAGTGAATGCATATACATTAACAATGAATGACAATATTGTAATAAACTCAAGTTCTATCCGCGCTCAATCACCTAATAACGGAGTACTCATTGACAATTTAAAAGTCATTAACGGAACTAATCAAGCAATCAATGCTTATAATTTAAAATTAACCAATTCCTTATTTGAAAATTGTAACGGCGGTACTTCTACCGGTTTATTGTGGATAGCTTCTAATGGAGATAATGTAATGTATTTGGAAAACAATACCTTTAAATGCAACACAATCGAGGGAATGTCCGGCGGTGCAGCATACTATGCTCAGGGTGATTTAGTAAGTATCAACAACACTTTTGACTCAAATACAGTAACTGGCTCTGCATCAAATATTGCTTATGCTAGTGGTAATTATATCACTTCCATAAATGATAAATTCATCAACAACAATGTAACCAATTATGTTGCACAATATAGAAGTTCCGGCGCCAATCCTACTGAAATCATTGTGGAAAACATTACCTTCATCAACAATAGAGCATCTACAAATGGTGCAGGATTAGTAACTACCGGTGCTAAAATCAAAGGCGCTAAATTCATAAACAACACTGCTGCAGGCAATGGTGGAGCAATATACATATTAAACCATGATAAAACTTCTCAAGTATGTGAAATGAGTATTGAAGATGCTACTTTTGAAGATAATAGTGCAGCTTGCGGAAATGATATATACATAGCTCCGAGCTCAGGAAGCAATGTATTTGCAAACTTAACTGATTTAACAATCACTGCAAACAGCCAAAATGTAACTGAATTATCAGACATCATAACCGTAACCGTATCCCATCCATCAGGTGCAATTATCGGAGGAGGTCAAGTAAAATTCTACTTTAACGATTCCATAGTTGGTAAAGCTGATTTAATTAATCAAAATGCAACATTAGAATATGTCGGATTTGAAAATGCTACCGAATATGTATTCACAAGCGTTTATGAATATGCAACTGAAAACGATACTTATGTAAGCGGTATTATATCCACAAACATTGCTGAAGCTTTAGACAGCATAGAGTTATATGTATCTAACAGTACCGGTGATGACGAAAAAGGTAACGGTAGTGAAAACAATCCATTCAAATCCATTTCTAAAGCATTAAGCGAAGGTTATAAAAAATCCACAAACATCACAGTACATGTTTTAGAAGGTAATTACACAGGTGAATTTAACACTAATTTAAGAATTCCAACAACTGTTGATGTATTGCTTGTCGGTGAAGGTGCAGATAAAGTAATTATCTCAGACAGTGAAGCTGATTACTTCATAACTGCTTTAGCAGGTAATGCTAAATTAACATTAGCTAATGTTACATTAAATAGAGCTGCTCGCGATACCCAATCTGCAATTTATGTTGAAGAAGGTGCTAATGTTGAAATTAACAATGTCAACTTCATTGGCGGACAAGGTAACTACGGTGGAGCTATCAATACTGCAGGTACTTTAGTTATAAATAACTCTTATTTCAATGATAATGGTTATGTTGATTTTGCTAAACGTGCGAATGCTTATTATGGTGGGGCTATTTATAATGATGGTGTTTTAATAATAGATAATACTACTTTTGAAGCAGACCATGCAGGAAGACTTTCTGAAATTTCTACCCAAGGCACATTATATGTCAATAATTCAAAATTCATTGATAGTATTGGTGCAAATGCTATGAACATGGATTTGGTAGCTATTGGTGCTTTCGGTGGTCAGAAAGGAAATATCACTATTGAAAACACTCTTTTCATGGTTACCAATAGAACAATTAATGAATTAACAAACAGAGTATACAACCCAGGAAACTCATTAACCTGTTTAGCTATCGGTTCATGTGAACATGCACTAATCAATAACTGTACTTTTGTTGATGAAGGTGCAAGATTCAGTCCTTATGTATTTGGTGGAATCAACTCATGGAACCTTGCAGGTGGAGGTTACACCATGGTTCCTGGTGATATTGAAGTTTACAATTCCACATTCAGAAATGTGCAGGCTGTAAATGTATTCTATTCAAGAACTGATGGTATGTCATATCATTCACAAAGAGTATTTGACGGATGTTTATTTGATAATGTTGAATATGTAATAGCTGCTTTAAATACTGGTAATTTCTCAATTTCCATATCCAATTCTGTTATTTTATCAGATGATTATACTAAAATAGGAATTGCTACCGGTAAAACTATTAATATGAGTATTTCCAGCAACTGGTGGGGAAGCAACAATGCTACCTATAAAAACGCTACAATCGGAACTTCCAATTTCATTAGCAATTCTGTTTTAAAACTCAGAGAAATCGGTTCAAAAGTAGTTAACCCTGAAAATTACTTGGTTTTAACATTAAATCAAACTGGTGACAATATTGAATTGGCATTCAAATCATTCGATGGTGAAAATTTAACTGATTATGACGAATCTTTATATGCTAGAGATTTCACAGCTGAAGCTACTGGTGCAGTTTTAGAAATAACTAATGGAACTATTACTAATAAAGTAACACTTCCTGTTAGTGTTGATGGTGGAAGTTATGTAATTGAAGCAACAGTTGATAATCAAACTGTCAATATAACTGTTGTAAGAAAAGACTCTCAAATAAGTATTGATTCAATTAATAATGATTTGAGTATTAATGCTTCATTAACTGACAGTGAAGGCAATCCTATAGTCAATGCAACTCTTTCATATGAAATTGGCGATGTTAAAGAAAATGTCACTACTGATGAAAATGGTAGCTTCAACATTCCATGTGTTGCTAACGGTGACGTATTAATTAAATTTGAAGGAAACGCTGTTAATCTTGCTTCCAATAAAACTTTCACATTTAATGGAGTTATCAAACAAGAAGTTACACCTGAAATAGACGTTCCTAGTGATGTTAAAGCTGGTGATGATGCAACAGTAATCATCACAATTGCAAATGCAACTGGAAATGTTTCTGTTTTTGTTGACAGTATTGAACAAGTAGTTCCTTTAGATGAAAACGGTATGGCTATTTTAACTATTGAAGATACTACTGAAGGTGACCATTCTATTGTAGCAGTTTATTATGGTGATAATAATATTGCTCCTGCAACTGTTGCTGAAACTTTAACTGTTACTAAAACAACCCCTGACATTAATATTACTGTTCCTGATGTTAAAGTTGGTGAAGAAGCTAAAGCAATTGTTGAATTACCTGATGATGCTACTGGAAATGTAGTTGCTACTGTTGATGGAAAAACTGCAGGCCAAATGATTGTATATGGAGGTACTGTTGAACTCCAATTAGGTGAATTAGCAGCTGGAAACCATACAATCATGGTAATCTACTCTGGAAATAACATTTACGAAAATAGTTTTGAAATTACAGACATTACTGTTGAAAAATTGACTACCAACATAACTGCAGAACCTGTTGAAATAACAGAAGGTGAAACTGCTGTTGTAACTGTTAATGTTGATACCAATGCTACCGGCGGTGTTTTAGTCGATATTGATGGCAATAAGTTCTATGCCGATATTGTAAATGGTACTGCTAGTGTTAACATTGTTGGTTTAGCTGCTGGTAACTATGTTGCTAATGTTACCTATAAAGGTGATGATAAATATAGCGAAGCAACCGGCAGTGCTGCCATTACTGTTAATGCAAAACCTGACCCTGTTCCTTCTGATGTAAATGTTACTATGCCTGTTGACTTTAAAGTTGATGAAGAAGCAAATGTAACTGTTGATATTCCAGGTGCTAGCGGAAACATCAGTGTTATTGTTGATGGTATAGAAACTGTTGTTGCTTTAGATGAAAACGGAACTGCTGTTGTACCAATTAACATGACCCCTGGTGAACACAGTGTTGTAGTTGTTTACTTAGGCGATGAAACTCACGCCCCTGCTGTAAAAAGTGTAACCACAAATGTAGCTATATTGACCAGTCAATTCAAAAACCTTACACTTAACGGTGATTTAGTGCTCACTGGCGTATTGGTAAATTCCATGGGTGATGTAATAGCTAATGCTACAATCGCTTACACAATAGGTGCTAAAAACGGTACTTTAACTACTGGTGCAGACGGTTCATTCTCCATAGTTGCTGAAAATAATGCTGTTTTATCCATTGATTATGCAGGAACTTCTGATGTGGTAGGAACTAATATTGATATTACCATTCAAAATATTGCTCCTTCCAGATTAAGCAGTCAGTTCAATGTTACTGAAGGTATTTCCATTAAAACCTATGCTGTAGATTCCAAAGCTGGTGAAATTGGTCAGACCACTTCA
Organism: uncultured Methanobrevibacter sp.; assembly: GCF_902764455.1. NCBI lineage: Archaea > Methanobacteriati > Methanobacteriota > Methanobacteria > Methanobacteriales > Methanobacteriaceae > Methanobrevibacter > uncultured Methanobrevibacter sp. The sequence goes on along the minus strand of NZ_CACWVY010000032.1, from coordinate 716 downwards.
TTTAGATTAACTGACTCTAACGGAAACCCAATTGTTAACGCAACAGTTAAATTCGCATATAAAACAGTTATTCTAAACAGAACAACAGACGAAAATGGTATTGTATTTATTGGTATTAACACTCAAGTAGCTCAGGAAGCACTCTGTGCAATGTCATATCTTGGTGACGAAAAATACAACGCAACATTCGTTGCATTCAGTTTCGACATCCAGAAAAAACCTATTACAATCACAGCTCCTGCTAAAACTTACAAAGCAAGTGCAACCAAAAAATACACTGTAACTATTAAAACTGAAAAATGCAACTCCAGAGATGGAAAAGTTTACCTCAGTGCTGGTAAGAAAATAACCATGAAAATCAATGGTAAAACCTACACAGCTAAAACCAATGATAAAGGCCAGGCTACATTCAGCCTCAGCATTACCAAAAAAGGTAAATTTACTGCATCAGTTAAGTTTGCAGGAGATAAGACATACGCTTCAGCAAGCAAATCCGTAAAAATAACAATTAAATAGAAGTGATCAATCACTTCTAACTTTTTTTCTTTTTTAAATCTTTAATGATTACACCGCTCACTTTATAATCAGAATTGGCAAACGAAAAAAATATTTTTCAATTTTTGAGTCTGTAAAATTTTATAGGCTTATTTAATTTTTATGTGTTTTTGTGTCCAGTTTTGCATTTGGAAGTCTAAAAAGGTTAGAATTCCATTTTT
>NZ_CACWVY010000031.1 GCF_902764455.1 uncultured Methanobrevibacter sp. | reverse complement strand
GTTTTCTGGGTCAGTTATTTCTTTGTAGTTGGATGCGATTGTTGCTTCGGTTGGTCCGTAACTGTTGTATACCTTTGCGTTGGTGTATTGTTTGACTCCATTGAATGCCTTGGCTGAGAATTGTTCTCCGCCCATTACGATACATTTTCCACAACCTATCGCATTGCAAAACTCTTCAATTTCAAGATAAGACAGCAATCTGGATGGTGTGAATTCCATTACTTCCGGTTGGTTTTCTTTGATTAAATTAGTTAAATCAACAACATTTTTTATCTCATTATCATTTGCAAATATGATTTTAATGCCGTTTGTAATTCCGGTTAGGATATCTTCAAGGGATGTGTCAAATGCTATTGTTGCAATACTCAATATGCTTGAATATTCGCATTTTGGATTTTCTGCAGCTTCATTACATGCATTTTCATGACTTATCATTACTCCTTTAGGATTACCTGTTGATCCAGAAGTGTAAATCATATATGCCAAATCATCAGGGGTTATTTCAACATTTGGATTGGAAACATTTTCTTCCCTTATTAATTCATTGATGTCCAAGGTGTTTTTAGTTGTTCCATCGGTATTGATTATATAGTCTGCCTCACTATTTTCATAGATATATTTTATTCTTTCTGCAGGATATTCTAAATCTATTGGTATGAATGTACATCCTGCCTTAAATATTCCAATGATAGTTGCTATGAGGTTGCTGGTCCTTGGAAGCATTACCAAAACATTATTTCCAGGTTCGACACCTTTTTTTATCAATGAATTGGCTATCCTATTACTTTTTTCATTTAATTGTTTGTAAGTTAATGTAGCATCACTTGCAACAAGAGCAATATTGTCAGGTTTTTCAGCGACATGTCTTTCAAAGCGTCCATGTAAGAAAGGATTATCGATAGGGTCAAATGTAGGTATTGCTTTATTTTCACTCAATTCTATTTCACCAATAGATAATTTTTCAATATCCGCTTCAATTAATTGATTTATTACATTAACTATGCAATTTAAGAAGGTTTCTATGTAATCTTCACTGTACAACTGGTCATTATATTGGATAAACAATTCGAGATTGTCTTTGGTTTCATTAACATCCAAAGATATTTTATAATTGACTTCAAGTGAATTCAAATACTTGACTTTATAAACTTTATCATCAATTTCAATTTCTTCAGCGTCAAGATTGTTGTATGCATAGAAAAACTCAGGTTTTAATTTAAATTCTTCGGAAATTTTAGTATAAGGATAATCTGAATGACTAATGGTGTCCATCCAAATATCATTTATAGATTTTAAATATTCTTTAACTGTTAAAGTTCTATCATCGTTTATTGAGACAATAGGAAGTGTTTTAACTAACAATGTTTGGGTATTGCTGTATAATGAGTTTGATCGTCCATTAAAAATGGTTGTAATCAGTGTTTTATCACTGAATGTGTACTTATTAAGGTTTAACATTGTTGTTGCCATGAACAAAACATTTGGAGTTATTTTATTTGTGTTACAGAATTCACTAATCAAATCTGGATTAATATTTTTGGAAATTGATTTTAAAGTTCCGTCTTCAAAGTTTCCATTCAAATTAGGGGTCAAAACAGTTGAATCAATTTCCTGGGACAGTTTGTCCTGGAAGAATTTTCTGGATGATTCATATTTTTCACTGTTTTCATTTTCGTTTTCAATCAGGCTGTTAATGTAACCGTCAATTTCCTCTTTTTCAATTTCAATTCCCTGATATGCATTAGCAATGTTTGTGAATAACTTATCTAAAGATTCTCCGTCAGAAATTATATGGTGGACATCAGAGAATAAAATTGTTTCAGTAGGAGTTTTATAAATTTTAAATCTAAATAATTGGTCATTATGCAAATCAAATGGTTTTAGATTTTCTTTTTCAATTTCATCGTCTGAAATATCTTCAACACTGACAATTGGAATAGTATCAATAGCTATTGAATCGTCACGTTTTATCATCACTTTACTTTTTTCTAGAACAATTCTGGCTTTAAGATATGGATATGTTTCAATTGTCTTGATAATAGCTTCTTTTAATCTGTCAGCATCAATTTCACTGCCAAATCTTATGACTGACGGAAGATTATATTGTGCAACATCTCCACTTTGAATACATTCATAATAGATTCCCATTTGATTTTCTGTTAATGGATAATACTCTGTATCCTGGGATAATTCAATTATGCTGTCTAAATCAAGTAAATCATTATTCTCAATTTCATTTGCAATATTTTTTATTGTAGGATCATTCAATAAAGCAATTATGTCTAAATTAACGCCCATTTCATCATAAATCTTAGCATTTAATTTCATCAGTGTTAATGAAGTAAATCCAATGGCATATAAATCATCAGTAGTACCGAACTCTTTTGTTTCACTAATGGTTGAAGCGAGTTCATGCAATCTTATTTCTGTTTCTGTTTCCGGAAGTGTTAATGCTAATCTTAATTGTGGTTCCGGTAGTTGTTTCAAGTCTGTTTTACCGTTTGGTGTTTGCGGCATCTCATCAAGTTGCATAAATACTGTTGGAACCATATAACGAGTTAGTTTGTCTTTTAAATACTCCTTTAAATCATTGCTATCAATCTCTTCATCAGCAGTGTAATATGCACATAAGTGGTCATTATTGTTTATCTCTTTAATTACAACAACAGCTTGTTTTATATTAGGATATTGACTAATGTTTGTTTCAATTTCACCAATTTCTATTCTTAAACCTCTTAATTTAATTTGATTATCTATTCTTCCTTTGATGTCGATTTCACCATTTGGAAGTTCTATGGCATAGTCTCCACTTCTGTAATATGGAATGTCGTTGATAGTAAGGAAAACTTCTTCGGTTTTTTCCGGCATGTTGTAGTATCCTTTACCTACACCAGTACCACCAATGTATAATTCACCCATTACTCCATTTGGCACTAGTTTGCCATCAATATCACGAACATCAGTTATATAATTGTCTAAAGGAAATCCTACAGTTATATCATTAATGTCAGTCACTTCTTTGTTGTTTGAGGTAATTGTTGTCTCGGTTGGTCCGTAACTGTTGTATACAATTGCATCAGAGTATTTTCTGAAGTCTTCGTATACTTTGGTTGAAAATTGTTCTCCTCCGAGGAATAAACATTTCAAACAGCTTATGGCTTTACAGAATTCTTCCACTTCAAGGTGTGAAGCCATTCTGGATGGGGTAAAATCAGCCACTTCCGGTTTATGTTCGTTGATTAATTCGGTTAGTTTAGGAATGTTTTTGATTTGGATATCATTTGCAAATATCAGTTTGATTCCATTTCCAAGTGCTGAAAATATGTCATCCATAGCCACGTCAAAAGAAATTGTTGTAATACATAATAAGCTTTTGTATTGTGATTTTGGATTTTGCACTTCGTTACAGATGTTTTCGTGTGAGATCATTACTCCTTTTGGATTTCCGGTTGAACCTGAGGTGTAAATCATGTATGCCAAATCATCAGGAGTAATTTCGACATCCGGATTTTCAGTATTTTCCTCTTTAAGTAATTCCTTAATGTTTAATGAATTTTCTTTATCCTCATCTGAAATAATGTAGTCTGCTTGGCTGTTTTCGTATATGTAGTTGATTCTGTCCTTCGGGTATTCCAAATCGATTGGGATGTATGCACATCCTGCTTTCAGGATACCTAATATTGATGCTATTAAATCGCTGTTTCTGTGAAGCATTACAAGGACATTGCTTTTTGGTTTAACTCCTTTTTTGATTAATGCATTTGCGATTTTGTTTGCTTTTTGGTTAAGTTCATCAGCAGTGAATGTTGCATCTTCGGCTACAAGAGCAATGTTATCGGGATTTGCTTTAACCTGCTCTTCAAAGCGTTTGTGGAATATAGGCATTTCAACTTCAGTGAACTCAATATTTTCTTTTTCACTTACAAGTGCAATATCTTCAATGTTTGTTTTCCCGATATCAATATTAACAAATTGGTTTATAATATTTTCAATGCTTGATAGGAATGAATTGATGAAATCCTTTGTGTATAATTCACTATTGTAAAATAAGGATAATAAAACACTTTTGTCACTTTCAACAATTTTTAAATAATTTGAATATTCAATGTCTGATTTTAAATCTTCATTGAAACTGTAATAAAATTCAGGCTTTAAAAGAAGGGTATCTTCATTAATATATTCATCAAATTCTAAAGTTTCATTATAAATCTCATGAATATTTTCAAGAAATTCCTTAATGGAAATATTTCTGTTTTCAAATTTAGTGGCGAATGGAACATTATTTTGATTGAAAATTAAAGTTTCATCTGAAAAATTGAATTTATTCAGGGTTAATGTTAAACTTGCCAATAAAAGTTCGTTAATAGAAATTGAATTGGAATTTATAAATCCAACTAGATTTTCTTTTTCAAGTTCATGTTCTGATTTAGTAATTATACCTTTTTCCTTTTCTCTACTATTATTTGGAGAGATTAAAGTTGATTCATCAAAATCAGCATAGATTTTTGATAAATGTTCATTTATGGAATTAAATTCTTTGCTCATATATATCAAACCTATTAATTTATATATATTTTATTTAACATTATATTTGTTACTGTCAATTTGTTAGCTATTGATTTCGTTTTTCTATCCAGTCATTTTTAGGAGTAATATCTAATTTAATGGACAGATGATTCTGAATTTCTCTTTTTATGCGATATATACTTTGTATTGTATAATTTTTTATATCGTTTTTTTAAGGAAATGGATGAATTATTTATATTCTTGGAAAACTTTTTCATTAATGCAGTCTGTACAACTTTTGAAAAATTAACCTATTCTCTTTTTAACAAATCAACATGTGGGATTGTTTTATCATAGATTTGTTTATTATTCTTTATATTTGTTTATGGATTTTTTCTTTAATTTTGTCATCTGGCAAATTTAATTCTGTATTTTTTTAAAGTATTCTCTTCTTTTTTCATTAATATTTTTTAAATAGGAAATACTAAAAGATAGTTAACATTAAAATTTTTTTAAAACAATGAATTGATACTACAAGATGGATTTTTATGAAATTTAAAAAATTAAACAACAACGAAAAATTACCTTTTGTAAATTATGGAGTTTATGAAATCAGCCCTAAAGATACAAAAAACGCAGTTCTTAATGCTCTAGAAAGGGGTTATACTGCAATTGATGGTGCACAGGTATATTATAATGAAAAAGAAGTTGGTGAAGCAATCAAAGAATCTGAAATCCCTAGGGAAGAGATTTATTTAACCAGTAAAAATTGGGTTAGCAATTCAGGATATGACAAAACAATAAAAGCGGTTAATAAAACATTGGAAGATTTACAAACTGATTATCTTGATTTACTACTCATTCATCAACCTTTTGGAGATTATTATGGATCATACAGGGCATTGCAGGACTTACAAAAAGATGGAACATTATTGTCTATTGGTGTTTCAAATTTTGATTCCGCCCGTTTGGTTGACTTGACTATGAATTTTGACATTGTTCCCCAAGTCAATCAGGTTGAAACAACACCTTATTTTCAGCAATATGAAGCAAATGAAATCATGAATAAATTGGAAGTTGTCCATCAAAGTTGGGGGCCTCTTTCTGAGGGGTTAAATAATTTATTTGAAAATAAAATCCTTTTAGAAATTGCAGAAAAATATGATAAAAGTACAGTACAGGTTATATTCAGATGGTTGATAGACAGAGATATTCCATTTTCATGCAGGTCTATTAAAACAAAAAGAATGGAAGAAAATATTGATATTTTTGATTTTAAATTAAATAAAAAGGATATTGAAAAAATCAAAGAATTGGATTGTGGTAAAAGTCCTTTCAATGATTATGATGATCCTGAAACTGCAGAAGAATTTAATTCTGAGATAATTTAAAATAAATTAATATATTTCCATCATTATTTTAGTTAGTGGTTAAATAATGCTTGAAAAGGATGAAGAAGAAACATTAAAAGAATTAAGGAAAATACAGAAGAGCAATGAAAATTGGAAAAACAATATAGATAATGTTGCAGTAATCCTGAATGAAAGTTATTCTGTTAATGTTAAAGCAAAAGCGTTATGGATGCTTGGTGAGATGGGATTAAGATATCCTCAACATGTGAAATTATATGTGGAACTAATTTCTGAGTATCTGGAAAATGACAATCCAAAATTGAGGGAAAGGTCAATCAATGCATTGGGGAGGATTGGAAGAGCAGACAAAGACTTGATATGTCCGTATTTTGATAAATTGATGAAAACAAGAAATGATAAAATAGGTAAGGTTAGACTTTCATTTGTTTGGGCTTGTGAAAATATAGCAACAAACGCTCCGGAGCTATTTTGTAAAAAATTAGATATTTTTCATGATTTGATTTCCGATTCAAATGAAAAGGTTCGCATTGAAGCGCCTGAAATGTTTAGAGTAGTTGGAAAAAGAAAACCTATGTGTGTTAAACCTTATTTTGATAAATTACAATACTTTGCGGATAATGATGAACATAAGGTAGTTCGAATTCATTGTGCGGGTGCAATCCGTATTACAAAAAATGCATTGAATCAATAATTTGTAGCTAGTTCTATGCGATTGTGGAAACATTTAGTTTATAACTATAATTGCGATACAATGAAATATAAAATTGAAAAAAATTATACAATTTTGTTAAAAATCCAATAATATTAAATATAATTTTCATATTACATATTAATATAAACATGTGGGGGTGAAAATTATGGATATGAAAAAAGTATTAGTTCTTGGATTATTCCTGGTTGTAGCTGTTTCTGCAGTGGCTGCTATAAGTGCAACTGAAGAATTAACTTTAGATGGTATTCAGTTTAAAATTCCAGATGGATATAATGTAGTTGAGAAAAGTACGGATACAAGTGATTCTAATGATAAAGAAGATATAGACGGAACTCCTGTTGACACTGAAGTAAATGCCGAATATAAAAATGCAGCCGGAGACAAATTAGAATTCAAAGTAGGTACCAAAAATAATGGAAAAATTGATTCAATTAATCCTGCTAATGCTCAAAAGAAACAAATTGCCGGTAAAGATGGTTTCCTTATAAAAGAGGTTGACGACGGTAAAGACAAATATAACTTTGAATACTTGCAAGATGGTAAATTAGTTAAAATTACTGCAGTTAGTGAAGATATCATTAGTCAAGTAATAGTATAGATTTTTTACCATTTTTTTATTTTTTTGTTAAATATTTTTAACTGAAACAATAAATTATAATTAGTTTTAGACATTTTTTCATGTATTTTTGTACTGTAATTACTCAAAATCGCTGTTAATAAGATACAAATTGATTGTTTAGTGAAGTTAATGCTTTTTTTGGAGATTAATATCTTGACAGATGTTAAAGTTCAGTCACGTAGTTTTAAAATCCCTTTTTTACTTACGATTTTATCAATTCCGGAGTTTTTTATCATTCTGGAGCATATCGGACAAGGTTCAGCATCGTCAATTTCCACCCACTCTCCATTATCATACTTTTCTCCAGCAAGGAAAATTGTTGATCCAAGCATTTCATTTCTGCTTGCACTAATCATTGCATTTTGTTCAGCATGCACTGAAAAACAGTCGTTATAGTTGCCTGAATTGGATGGAAGGTTCATTCTTTGACAGTTTCCTCTATCGCAACAGTTTTCTTCTCCTCTTGGATTTCCATTATAACCTGTACTGATTATTTCATCGTTGTTGACTATTACCGCTCCGTATCGTCGTTTTAGACAGGTGCTTCTTTTTGATACAGCAAAGGCGATTGCAAGGTAATACTCATTTTTACTCATACGGTTTGCGTTATTTTCATTTATTGATTTTTCATCTGTCATATTTTTCCCCTTTAAAATTTCATGAATTGAACAATTGTGAATACATTCATATTTCAAAAAATTATTCCTTGATATATTATTGATGTTAATGTTAATTAAATTAAATGTAATATTATTTATTCATTTACTTGTTTGACTTCATCATTAACGTAGCTTTTAAAATCAACAGGCTTTTATAATCATATGTTAAAAAATTTGAAAAATTTCAACAAATTTGGTTAATTAATTATCCAAAGATTATTTAAATATTAAATCATAAATTTATCCAATAATTGGATGTAAGTAAAAGTATTTTAATTGATTATAGTGTTATTGATGTTATATGTGTATTCAATTCTGAATAATTAAGTTATTATCCTCTATTTTTTAATTTTTTTTAAAAAATTTTTAATCAATACATATTACGAACTATTTTATATATTATAAACAAACAGTTTGTATTTATTTTATTTTTAATTTACATTATGTTCATTATTTATAAATATTTTTAAACAAAGTCTTTTTTTCACTAGATAGATATATTTATTAACTCATTAATATTAAATATTATTATATATTCAGGAGATATCAGTATGAGTGAACAGAAGCCTATCCAGATTTTTTCAAATCCAGATGACAATATTGGTGTTAACGTAATCAAAAGTCCAGTAAAACTTACTATTCTAGAAATGTTAAGAGACAGAGATATGGAATTCGACGAAATAGTCAATAACACTGGAAAATCAAAATCAACAGTATCAGTTCATCTTAAAGGTTTACGGGAAACTGGTGTTATATCTTATAAAGTTAATCCGGCAGATAACCGGAAAAAAATATTCTATTTAAACTCAAAATATATAGGTTCTGTAGATGTTGTTGAGCCAAAAGAGATTGAAGAAACTCAGGCGGACTATTTAATCAAAAATCTCATTGAGGAAGATGAGGAATTTTCTACATTACTGTTCCACACATTAAAAGCAATGCTTATTCAGGAAGGAATTAATATAGATCCAATTTTACAGGCTACAGGCAACAGCATAGGTAAATCTCTTTTTGAAAAATTATATGATGAGGATTTGGATGTTTTTATGGAGAATATTTCTGATTTCTGGCAGAGAAAAGGTTTAGGAAAGTTAACATTTAAAATTGGTCAAATAATTAAAATTACTACCTATGATTGCTTTGAATGTAAATTTCTCCCAAAAACTGGAAAACCAGCATGTTTTTTAGATACTGGAATTCTTGAAGGATTATTTGGTGAATTTTTCAATCTCCCTGTTAGTGTTATAGAAATTCAATGTTATACTATGGGAGATGAAAAATGCGTATTTGAAATTGAACCGTTAGGTGTTAAACCTAGCTAATCATCCTTGAATTTTATTACTGTTGTTGTAAGATAAGGTTTTTCATCAGAAAAGCCTTCAATAATTTTTTCATTTTCACGGGTACAATTCTGTACGGAGTAAATATCTTTAGGTCTTTCTTTTTCTTCAATTGTTTTTTCCAGATTTGAAGTATTTCTTGAAGCCTTCATTAAAACGATTGAATCACTATATTCTATAACCTGTTCTACTCTTTTGTCAATTTTAGGAACGATTGTTAAGATTTGGTTTTGTTCTACCAGAGCTTCATTTCTGGCTGCAGCACATGCAGTAAATGATGTAATTCCCGGAACAGTTTCAATTTCATAATTTTCTTTCAATTTCTTTTGAATATATGAATATGTACTGAATACGGACGGGTCGCCAAGTGTGATAAAGGCAACATCCCTTCCGCTGTCCAAGTATTGTGAAATCATTTCAGAAGCACTTGTCCAGATTTTTTCGAGTTCATCTTTATCTTCAATCATTGGAAATATTGGTGTAACAAGCATTAATCTTTTATAATCATCTCTTTCTTCAAGTACTGGTCTAACTATAGATAATGCAATACTGTCTTTTTCTTTTGAAGATTTTGGTGTAAATACGACTGGAACTTCTTTTAATATTCTTGCCGCTTTTAATGTAAGTAATTCTGTATCTCCAGGTCCAACACCAATTCCATATAATTTTCCTTTTTCAGTCATATAATCACTTTTTATTACAATATTTTGATTTGAATATTACTTTTCAAATGCTCTTCCTATAATTTATTTATATTATACTAACTAATATATCTTTAATGTCAAATTCGATTTTTTGCCCAAATTGTGGTATGTTAAAAAGTAATTGTACTTGCGAAAATTCAAGTAATGCAAAATCAAAAGGTCCAACTAATTTATTTAGTTTTCAAAAGACTGTCAAGTCTTCCATATTGGATGATGAGATTCCTGAAGTTTATTCAATTGATAATCATAAGTTGGATGAGGGAACCGCTGCATATCTAAAGGAGATATATCCCCATATTGATGATGATATTATTGAAAATTTCCCTTTTAATGAGCCTAGATCCGGACAATTGGATATAATTCAAAATATCAGTGATGCAATCAAGCAGGGATATAAATATATCATTTTAGAGGCAGGTACAGGTACCGGGAAATCCGCAATAGCTACAACTCTTGCTAAAATGTATGAATCTGCATATATTTTAACAATGACAAAACAGCTGCAGTCCCAGTATTCCAATGAGTTTAGCTTTCCGCTTGTAAAGGGAAGGGGAAATTTCGCCTGTCTGAATTCAAATCTGGATGTAACCTGCGATATGGGTATGTGTAAAACTACTCCTGCTTCAAGCAATTTTTACTGTCCTTATGGTATTGCAAAAAATCCTTCACTGGATGCAGAGTTAGCTTTTGAGGATTCTTTCGGAGGGACTGTTTTTTATCAATCAGCCAATCACTGTCATTACTGGAATCAAAAGGCAAATGCAATTAATTCTCCAATAACATTAATGAACTATGATTATGCGATTATGGAGTTAAATTATGTCAAACATTTTGCTCCACGTTCCCTATTGATTTTGGATGAAGCTCATAATATTGAAAATAAACTGATGGCAACAATGGAAGTTACTTTGTATAACAGAACCCTTGAAAATGATATTAATAAGCACATTTCTCCTGAGACCTTAAAGGATGGTGAGCTTCCAGACTGGAAAATGGAAATAGAAGCTATTAGGGAAAGCTATGAAGAAATTGATTTAAAGGATGTTAAGAAAAATAAAGCCGATAGAATCAGATCCACCATATCCAGATTAAAAACCCTCAGCAATAATCTTGAAAAGGAACCTAAAAATTGGGTTATTGACGCTGAAGAAAGCGGCGTAACATTTAAGCCGTTGAGAGTACACCATTATGCTAAAAATCACCTGTTAAAATATGGTGATGTTGTAATCTTTATGAGCGCTACAATATTGTCACACAAGATGTTTTCAAAATGGTTGGGTCTAAACCCTAATGAAGTCTATCATATTAAAGTAGACAGTCCATTTACTAAGGAAAAAAGGCCGATTATTCTAAATTTAGCCGGAAAAATGTCTGCTAATAGGATAAAGAATACTGCTCCTAAAACCATTCCGATTCTTCAGGATATTCTTAAAAAACATGAAGGCGATAAAGGTCTGATTCATACTCACAGTTATAAGTGCCAGCAGTATATTCTCAATAATCTTTACAATTCCAGACTGGTTTCCCATACATCAAAAAACAGGGAGCAAATATTGAATTTCTTTGAAAAAGATGAAAATCCTCTTGTTTTAGTTTCACCGTCTATGAGTGAAGGTGTGGATTTGCCTTATGATAAGTGCAGATTCCAGGTTATCTATAAAGTGCCATTCCCGTATCTTGGAGATAAGCAGGTAAATATGAGAATGAAAAGGGATAAAAAATGGTATGCCTATAAAACAGTTATGACACTTATGCAGGCTTACGGTCGTGGAATGAGAGCAGAAGATGATTCATGTTACACATACATTATTGACAGTGACATCAACATGTTGTTTAAAAGTCCAATGTACAGGTCTCTTATTCCTGATTTCTTTAAAGAAGCGGTTGTTCGTATAAAAAATTAGCGGACCTGGAGGGATTTGAACCCCCGATCTCAGGATCCGAAGTCCTGCGTCATTCCAGACTAGACCACAGGCCCTAATAAAATTTATTCTTATTTTTCTTTTTTATTTTCACTATCAACAGAGACTATAGGAATGTCTTCAATATCTTCAACTTCAGCAAAAATATCATCAATAGACTCACCTTCGAGGACTACCTGTTCATATTCAATTTCTTCAATCTCTTCACTGGTTAGACCTTTTTTCTCTTTAGGTTTTTCTCGAGCAGGTGGAATTTGATCTAATTCTTCTTGAGTCGGTGGGGTTGATTTTTTTGGTTTGGATGGTTTTTTAAATTTATTTTTTAAATCCCCAAGATTGAATTCGCCTATTTTGTAAGATTCTTTGTCCAAAGGAATATTGCTTTTAGGGATTGCTTTAGGTGTATCTTCTTCTTTTTCTTTTTGTTTAGGAGTTGGTTTTTGTGGTTTATCACTTTCAACCGAATCCAAACTGTTTGACAGTCCTTGGAATGGATTTTTGAATCCGAAAATTTTAAACAATCCGTAAGCTAGTAAGATTAATCCAAATATTAGTAATATGACTGACATGAAATGGCTTTCACCAGATATGACATTGTCTATTACTCTATCACTGCGTGTAGAAAATTCATATGCTGAGAGGGCTAAGAGTAATAATCCCATTAATGTACTGATGACTGCAAGTATTGGTGTTCTGCCAATTTTTGCATTGATTATATTATCAAAGCTTTCATTTATGCCATCTGAGAAATCATCAAGTATATCTTCGCCTTCAGCAGAATTATCTTCCTCTGAATCTTTTTCTTTAGGAGTATTTATTATATAATTTTCATCAATAGGATTTTCTTCTAAATTAATAGCTTCTCCTTTATCTTCACTAGGGTGGTAGATAAATTCATCGTCGATTTCTAAATCATCACCGTCTCTACCATTCAGATAGTTGATTAATTCAATGTCTTCTTCGATGTCTTCGAAATTTTCTTCCTCATTGACATCCTCATCTGAGACATGGTCAATCATTTCTTTGAGATTTGAAATCCTATGCTCTTTTTCTTTAGAATCTTTCATAAAAATCCTCTTTAACTGTATTCTCTCCATTTATGTTTACATTTTTTACAAGTGAAAAAACGTGTAGGAGCTTCATCAGCACTACGGGTTTGTTTTAGCTCATAGGTAGCTTTGTCATGTCCGCATTTAGGACAAATTTCAGTAATGCCCGGACCCATATCAATATCTTCTCCAAGCATTTTAACAGTTTCTTCAGCTTCAACTTTCTTTGAAACTGCATAATCTTCATTATCATTTGATAAATCTTCTTTATATCCACAGCCACATTCTAATTTTCCATCTTTTGGAAGTAACATAGCTCCACATTTAGGACAAAATTCCATTTAACTCTCCCTCAATAAATTATATTTATATATTATTAAGATATTTTTTTTCAATTATTTAAATATATCATTATAATTTGTTTTTAATGGTTTTTAAACAATCTTTAATGATTTTTTCATGGTCAAATGCAAGTTTAATTTCATCTAACTTTTTTTCATTAAAAATTGATATGTCGCTTGCATCACTGTCTGCTTTTTTATCTTCAAAATTTCCTTTTGCAGTGTATGCTACTGTGATTGTGTGTCCTCTTGGGTCTCTGTCAGGCTTTGAATAAACATTAACTAAATCTATTAGTTCAACATCAATGCTGGTTTCTTCTTTTGCCTCTCGTATTGCTGCTGTTTCTACACTTTCACCGTATTCTACAAATCCTCCTGGGATTGCCCAGCAATCTTTATAAGGATCATTTTTTCTTTTGATTAAAATAAAGTTCAAATCATCATCAAAAATAAAGATGTCGGCAGTTATAGAAGGAATTTTATATTCGCTCATTAAATCACATAAAAAAAATAATTTGAAGCTATAAAGCTTCATCGATAAGTTTTTTAAAATCAGCACTTTCTTTTTGGAGTTCTTCTGCTGCTTTTTTCAATACAACTCTAGGTCTTTTTCCTCTTTTTGTTTTTATTGTCATTTCAGGTTTTCCAGTAAGAGGGTGATCGATATTGTAAACGGCATATTCAACATCTTCATCTTGCATCAGAAGGTGTCTTAAAGCATTGCAAACTCCGTGACTTTCATCATTTATACGAAATGTCAATTCTAAAGTTTTATCTTCAATAATTTCAATATTTTCCATATTATCAACCTTAATTAATCATTAACATAGTTTTTGGAAACTTTACGTTTCTCTTTTTTGTTACAGTTATTGCACTGAAGCTCATTTTGTTTTTTGGTAGTGTGCATATAATCTCTGCAACGTGTACACATTGCTTTTAGAACTCCACAGTCATCATCTACAGTACCTAAATCAACATTATCTCCAGTTATTTTAACTACTTTTGCTTGTATTATGTCGCCTATTCTGAAAGCATCAGATAATTTTTCGAGATAATCTTTTTTTGCTTGAGATATGTGGATAGCTCCCATATATGGTAGTGCTAATGGTCTTGCATTATCTTTTATACATTCTATATTAACATTAGCTCTTTGCGGTTTTATATCAGTTATTTGACCATATACTACATCTCCAACTTGTAATAAAGCTGGTTTTGCATCACTTTCAACAGAAATAACCTTCATTTTTTGATTAATTTTAACATTACCTAGTACAGATGCTTTAATGTCTCCATTATCATCGAATGTACCTTCTCCCGGGAGATATTGCTCAATTATTCCTAATTTTTCTCCAGGCATTACTATTTGTTCGTCTTTATTGCTCATATTAAAATCACCAAAATTAAAGATTTTATAAAATTTTCTTTAATATAATAATTTTATTTTAATTAATATTTAAAGCTATTCAAATTATTATTGAACTTGGGCCAATATTGCTTTCATACATGTTAAATGTATCTAAAAAAGAAAAAAGTTGGTTATTTTTGATAACGTTCATGGAATAGGATTTCATCCAATTGGTAATTTTCCCATTTCCTTTTATCTAAAACGATTTCCAGCTCTTGAGGAGTTAATAAAGGTTTTTTATACATTTGAGAATCATCAATTGCAATTCTTGGGCAGGCACTTACAACAAAGGCATCCAGTTCCATGTAAGGAAGTAAGATATCTGGATTGATGTTGTCTGCCAGGATGATGTATGCTTCCATATTGTGCTCTTCCAATATCTTTTTAAGTTCCTTTGCAAGAGTCATTCTGTATTGTCCTTCTTTTGAAGATACTATTATACCCCATTTTCTAGCTGTTTTTGCTTTTGTTATTCTTGCAAATCTTATTCTTAAAATCCTGTCTGCATATTCATCCATCTTTCGAATTTCACTGTTGTACGGATCTATTGCCAAAACGTCAACATTTGAAAATAATTTGATTCCAAGGGGGTGGAAATTTCCGCTGCCTATAAACAATATGATTTCAACGTCCAAATCTTTTATTGATGAAAAATTGCAGCCTAAAACCTGTCCTTTTCTTGTTGAGGCTGATGAACCTAAAATAACTTCCTTACCATTGTCTTCAAGATAATCCTTTATTTCATTTAAAAGGTGCAGATGCTGTGTTGTTGTTACAAGGCCAACTCTTGAGTAGTCCTTGATTTCCTCCAGACACTTTTTAAGGTCTTTTTTAACATCAATTTGTGAAAATGCTTCAATAAAAAGTGTCGGAACTTCATATTTTAATGGAAGTGGAGTGTGTCCGTAATGAACTATCAAATCAACGGACCCTTTCATTTTCCAGTCGCTTACATCACAGGCTCCAAAACAGGGGTCTCCTGAAATGATGACTGTGGCTTCTGTTTCATCTTCGATGGCTTTGGCTATTTTAACAGCCTGCATTTTCAATCCTTCAGGGAACTGAAGTCCAACTGTTTTAGCATTTTTGGAGTTGATTTTTCGGATTACCTTATCCAAATCCATATCATACATTGACATTTTAATCTTCGATTGTCTTTTCAATAACTACTTTTCCATCAACAACATCTAGTTTAATAAGGGATAACAATTTGTATCCTGTTTCCTTTTCAACTATTTCTTTTCCTTCTCCTTTTTCAATTACAGGAACAATAGATTTGATTTCAAGGCCCATATCTTCCAAAGTTCTAATCAGGGCAATCAGTGTTCCTCCAGTACTTACTACATCATCAATGAGCAGTATTTTTTCACCAGGGTGTAAATCGTTAATGTAAAGGTTTGATGATCCGTATCCTGTTTTCTGATAGACTTCTTTTTCTCCTTCAAGTCCGTATTGTCTTTTACGGATAACAACAAATGGAATGTCTGTTGCAAGAGATAATGCAGTAGCTAAGTGTATTCCCATAGCTTCTACAGCTACAATTTTATCCACGTCCAAATTGGCATGTTTATGAACCATTAAAGATAATTCACGTAACATTTTAGGGTTCATTGCAGGAACCCCATCACTAATTGGGTTTACAAAGTAATTATATTCTCCTTTTTTCACAATGGGTGATGATTCTAAAGATTTTTTTACTTCTTCTAACATAGTATCACACAAAAATTTAAAAGTTAATTAAATATAAATATATTTTTAATATAATTAAATAATTTTTCTAATTAAAGTGATTATCATGCTAGGAAATTTGGGAGATAATCTTACTAATACTATGAAAAAATTAGTGGGAATGTCTGTTATTGATAAAAAAACAATTAAGGAAGTTGTAAAAGATATACAACGTGCATTAATTCAATCAGACGTTAATATTAAACTAGTATTAGAATTATCTAA
The DNA here is from genome assembly GCF_902764455.1 of uncultured Methanobrevibacter sp. Taxonomy (NCBI): domain Archaea; kingdom Methanobacteriati; phylum Methanobacteriota; class Methanobacteria; order Methanobacteriales; family Methanobacteriaceae; genus Methanobrevibacter; species uncultured Methanobrevibacter sp. The sequence continues at coordinate 10,662 of NZ_CACWVY010000031.1, read as the reverse complement.
AAAAATTGAATCAAGAGCTCTTGAAGAGGAACCTCCTAAGGGTATCACTCCAAGAGAACATGTTATAACTATTATTTATGAAGAAATGGTAAACCTTCTGGGCAGTGAAGCCGCCGGTCTTGACATTAACGACAGGCCATATAAGATTCTGTTTCTGGGTCTTCAGGGTAGTGGTAAAACTACTACAATCGGTAAATTATGCAGATACCTGCAGAAAAAAGGTTTCAACCCTGCTGTTGTCTGTACAGACACATGGAGACCAGCCGCTTATGAGCAGTTAAGGCAATTGACAGAAGAAATGGATGTTCCTTTATATGGGGATCCTGACAATAAGGATGCACTTGATCTGGCTCAAAAAGGTTTGGAAGAGTTTAAAAATAGAAAAGTCATTATTTTCGATACTGCAGGAAGGCACAAACAGGAAGAAGACCTTATTGCAGAAATGGATGAGCTGGACAATATAATCAATCCTAATGAAGCTATTCTGGTTATTGACGGTACCATCGGTCAGCAGGCCGGTGAACAGGCAAGGGCATTTTCACAGGCAACCGACATAGGATCAATTATCATTACAAAATTGGACGGTTCAGCTAAAGGTGGGGGTGCACTGTCTGCCGTTGCAGAAACCGGAGCTCCAATTAAATTCATCGGTACTGGTGAGAGAATAGATGACTTTGAACTCTTTGATCCTGAAAGATTCATCTCAAGACTGCTTGGAATGGGGGACATCAAATCCCTTATAGAAAAGGCAGAGGAAAATATCGATGAGGATGTTGCAGAAAAAACCATGAACAACATGCTTACCGGTAAATTCACACTGATGGACATGAAAAACCAGTTTGAAATGATGAATAAGATGGGACCTATGCAACAGGTTCTAAACATGATTCCAGGTATGGGAAACAAGATTTCAAAAGAAGCATCCAAGATGACTGAAGACAAGATTGACACATATAAAATCATGATGTCTTCAATGACAGAAGAGGAAATGCTTAACCCTAAGATTATAAAACAGTCACGTATCAGAAGAATTGCCCGTGGTTCCGGCGTGGAAGAAAGCGAAGTAAAAGAACTTCTAAAATATTACAATAACACTAAAAAGACAATGAAAGGAATAGGAAAACGTGGTGGCCGTCTTGGAGGCGGTGCAATGAACCGTATGATGGGTCAATTTATGAATAGATAATATGTTTGAATTAGCAAGTAGTATTTTAGAAGAAACTGATGGTAAAATATGTAAAAGTTGTTTGGGCCGTAAACTGTCCAAGACAATTGAAGGAAACAACAATATCGAAAGGGCAGATAAAGTCTGTGATGAGCTTAACATCAATCTAGATGATGTGGACTGCGCAGTTTGCGATAATTTATTCGATAAGCTTGATGATGATTTATACTGCAAGATTGATGAAAAAATAAATCTTCTGGGTGTTGAATTCGACACCTTTTTAGTAGGTTCAAAAATAGATAAGGACATTCAAAAAAGGGATGAGGAACTTTCTGAAAAATTCGGTTTAAGCGTTGAAACCATTAAAAAGGAAGTCAACAGACTCATTGGTCTTGGAATATGGGAAAGATATGATAAAGAGGCGGAATTTGAAGCGCAGGATATTGTTTTTAACGTTGATTTAATCAATGAACCTAAAGTCAGAATTCAAATTAACCCGTTATATATAGAAGGAAAATACAATAAGCTGAAACGTGGAATTCCGCAAACCAAATGGCCATGCTCTAAATGTAAGGGAAGAGGATGTGAGGAATGTAATTTCACAGGAAAGCAGTATCCTGAATCTGTTGAGGAACTGATTTCCGAGCATTTTTTAAAATTAACTAAAGGAAGAGAAGCTAAATTCCATGGGGCAGGCCGTGAAGATATTGACGTTTTAATGTTGGGTTCCGGAAGGCCTTTTGTCTTAGAAATTAAAGAACCAAAAATCAGAAAACTTGATTTGGAAAAAATAGAGCAAGAAATCAATAAAGTTAATGAAGGTAAAACTGCTTATCATAATCTGCATGTATGTGAGAGGAAAAGAAAAGCAGAAATTAAGCAGTCCTCTCCGGATACATACAAGGTTTATAGAGCTCTTGTTAAATGTGATGAGGCATTTGACAAGGATAAATTGGAAGAATTAACTAAATTGAATGAAATTCATCAGCAAACTCCTTTGAGAGTATTGAGGAGACGCGCTGATAAGGTACGTATTAAGCATGTTCTTGATTTGTCCTACGAAATTATAGATGATACAAGATTCAGTATGCGTATCAAAACTGAAGGGGGATTATATATTAAGGAATTAATCTCCGGTGATGAAGGAAGAAGTCATCCGAATATTGGTGAAATATTGGGTGTTAATGCTATTTGTGAACAATTGGATGTAATTGAAGTAAGTGAGAAGTAGATATTATGGCAGATGAATTTACACATTTAACTGACAGTGGAGTACATATGGTTGAAGTTGGCGGCAAGCCTGATCAAAAAAGAAGAGCTATTGCCAGCGGCAGCATATTTTTAGATAAAAATACTATCAATCTAATTCAAAATGAAGAAATTAAAAAAGGAAACGTATTGACAACTGCTCAAATAGCAGGAATTCAGGCGGTTAAAAATACTTCCTCAATTATTCCGCTTTGCCATCCATTGGCATTGACAGGTATAGAGCTTGATTTTGAAGTTAAAGAAACTGAAATCATAGCCAGATGTGCAGTTAATACATTAGGCAAGACTGGTGTTGAAATGGAAGCTATTACTGGTGTCAGTGTTGCATTACTTACTGTATGGGATATGGTTAAGGCAGTTGAAAAAGATGATGACGGACAATATCCTGATACTAGAATAAGCGATATTAAAGTAATTAAAAAGGAAAAAATTTAAAGTATATATATGATGAAAAAAATAATTATATTCAGTTATTTTAATAAATTAATTTTATAGGAGATTACTATGGCAAAAAAAGATAATAAGATTTCTATGCCTCAAACTGGTGCAGGTTTAGTAAGATACTTTGATGAAGAAAGTTTAGGTCCAAAACTTTCACCTGAGCACGTACTTGTTGCTACTGTTATTTTAGCAATATTCTGTTTTGTTTTAAGGTACTCAGCTTAATATTATTGTTTTTTAAAAAACAATACTACTTTTTTTTATTAATTAGATATCATGTTAACTAAACGAATTATTCCTTGCTTAGATTGTGATTTGCAGGTTCCTGAAGGCAGAGTTGTTAAGGGTGTTGAGTTTAAAGAGATTAAATATGCCGGCAATCCGGTTGACCTTGCAACACGTTATTACGAAGAAGGAGCCGATGAAATTGTTGTTTTAGACATTACTGCTTCTCATGAACGAAGAGCTACAATGGCAGATGTAATTGACAGATTAACAGAAAACGTATTCATGCCGATTTGTGTAGGCGGAGGAATAAGGAAAGTTGATGATTACATTAAGATGCTTAGAGCCGGCGCAGATAAATGCTCAACAAACACTGCAGCCATTAAAAATCCGGAATTACTGACTGAAGCTTCCAAAGTCGTAGGTTCACAGGCTGTCGTCATTGGTATAGATGCAAAAAGAAGATATGTTGACCATCCTGACGACGTTCCTGACAAAACTGTTATAGAAACTGATAAGGGATACTGCTGGTTTGATTCAAGCATTTACGGGGGACGTGAATTTACAGGAATAGATGCGATTCAATGGGCTGTAGAATGTCAGGAACGTGGTGCAGGTGAGATTCTTCTGACCAGTATGGACGGGGATGGAACTCAAAACGGATATGATATTGAACTGAATAAAACAATCAATGATGCAGTTGACATTCCGGTAATTGCCAGCGGTGGTGTCGGAGAACCAAAGCATATTCTTGAAGTATTTCAAAAAACCGATGTTTCAGCAGCTCTTGCAGCCAGTATATTTCATTTTAACCAATATTCAATTCCTACAGTTAAAGAATATTTGAACAAAAATAATGTAGCTGTTCGATTATGATTATTAAATCCCCGATTGATTTGGAATTGACTCAATTGTCAGGCCAGACTTCACAGCCTCCATGGACAGAATCCTGCGGTACTTTTTCTAATATCGTTAATGTTAATGATAATCCTGTTATTTTTAATGTAAGACAATCCGGTGAATTTTTTGACTTTGATTTTGAAGGCAATATCTCTAAAAAAGAAGCTATTTCTAAATTAAGATACATTTATGATTTGGATTTTGATTTGGATAAATTCTATAAATATTTGGACAGTCATGGCGAACTTGCAGAAATGTCCAAATTCTGCAATGGATTGAGGCTTTTTTTGGCACATGATCCTTTTGAATGTGTTGTCTCGTCAATTTGTTCTGCAAATAATTCAATCAAAAGATGGACCAATTCGATTTCTCAGATAAAAGAGAAGTGGGGAAATCGGCACGGCAATTACTATACTTTTCCTAAAAGCAACGATTTATTAAATGTATACTTGGATGATGAAGATGAATTTAATTCATCAAATATTCAAGATATTTCAATGTGCAATAATAATCTTAAAAATTGCGGCGTTGGATATAGAGCACCTTACATGAGAATGGCATCCGAGATGTTTGCTGATGGAATTGACATTAATGAAATATTCAAAATGAGCTATGATGAGGCCTTTGAAACAGTTCTGGAAGTTCCTGGTGTAGGTCCGAAAGTGGCTGACTGCATATTGCTTTACGGATTCAACTTTAGGCAAGCTTTCCCCTCAGATGTATGGATAAAACGTATTGTTTCCCATTTGTATTTTGATGGAAAGGATATAAGCGTTGCCAAGGTTCGTGAATTTGGAATGGAAGAGTTCGGCAAAAATGCAGGTTATGTCCAGCTTTACATGTTCCACTATGCAAGAATGAGCGGTCTGATGAAAAAATTGAAATGAAGCAAATGGCCGATGTTATGTGAAAAATAATCAGAGGATTAAATATTTGAAACACTTTCATACCCATAACACAATCAAAGCGATAGACACATATAAATATCATTTTATAGGTTTTAAACATGTATTGTGTTTAAGATTTGTTGCATCAGATACCATTTATGATTTTCATATTTTTTTTTCATTTATATGGCGAATTTTTTTATCAATTCATTTTTTTGCACCGCAAAGTTTAAATAGGATGTTTTTCTCACTACAATTTTACAAAGTGGCTTCAACAACCTTTAAATATCTTTTAAAACATATTAATACCAATTCTAAGTATTTTTTTTGAAAATAACTTAAATAGGGTGAAAAATATGACAATAGCAATTTCGATGAAAATAAATGATGGAATTATTTTGGCAACTGATAGTTCCTCAACAATATTTGGGAAAAATGAAGATGGTATTGATGAGGTTCATCATACCTATTTTACTGCCGATAAACTTTTTAATATAAAAAAAGGTAGTCCAATTGGTGTTATGACATGGGGTGAGGGCAGTATTAATAATGAATCCATTTCAACTTTAATTAAAGATTTTCGAAAAGAATCAGCAAAAATAGATCATGTTTCTGTAATGGATACTTCATATTCTTTTAAAAAGTTTTTAGAAGAAAAAATAAGTAATGATGAAAGTATTGGTTTTTTGTTAGCAGGATATTCAAATGAAGGCAATCAGGAAATAATTTTAATAAATGTTGATTGTGGCAATGTTGAAAATCCTGTTGAACTTAACAAAGATGATCCATTGGCAGTATTATGGTTTGGAGATACTGATTTCATTACAAGATATCTATTGGGATTTGATGAAAGATTGTCAATAATTCTAAAAAATAATAATGTGGATGATGATGTAATTGAAGATATAATCTCTAATTGTAAAGAGGACCTTCAATTACCATTAGGAGTCCCTGCAATGCCTATACAAGATGCAATTGATTTAGTCAGATTCTTAGCAGAAATTTCAGTTAATTCATCACGATTTGTTCCAGGAGCACAAGTCATTGGCGGGCCTATTGATATTGCAGTTATTACAAAACATGAAGGTTTCAAATGGATTAGTAGAAAACATTATTATAATCAAAATTTAAATATTACAACAGGAGGAAATTGAAAAATGAAATATGGTGTTTCAACATTTAAAAATTCCTCACTAAGGCGTTTAAAGGATAAAAACACTACTTCTGTTGGTAGCGATGATTTAAATTTATCTTCATCAACATTAGGATTTACAAATGATGACTGTAATGATTATGTTGGCTTTTTAGAAGAAATGGATAAATTACGGGCTAAAGTTAGAAGTGGTGACTTAAGTGACTTCGAAGAGCTCAAATAGAATTTTCGTTTCTAAAGAGTATAGGGAATTTTTAGATGAATTAAAATTATCTAATCCTAAACTTTATGAACGATTATGTGATAAAATACGAGAAATTCGTTCTAATCCTTTTAAAAGCAAATTTAAGAATTTAAAAAATACTGATGGGTATAGGCGTGCAAGATTGGGAAAATTTCGTATTGTTTATTTTGTTGAAGGAAATAAAATTCTTATAACTCGTATTGGTCTTAGATTACATGTTTATAAAAGGAATTATACGGTTAACAATTTCACTATCAATGAATTTTATTAATTTTTTTTTTATTTATATTTCAATCAATAATTTCTATTAAAAATATTTAGGTTTATTAATTAGGGTTATATTCCATTTTCACAGTCATATCGTTAGGACTATAAATTACAGTTTATGATAATTAGGAGTTTTTGATGGTCATTTATTATGCAATTATGATTTTTCCAGCTTTATAACATTCTGCAAGGTATTGTCTTGATTGATAATATAAATCTGAGTTAAAATTTAGTATTTTTTCTGCTAACCATGATGAATACACTTCTCTTATTCCTCTAAAAATGTCTTTTTTATCATAAATGTCTTCAATTAGTCTTTCAAATACTTCTCCAATTTCCCAATAATCTGGAATGTTGTATTTGCATTTTGAAATAATATCAAACTTGCCTGTTGAAATATTGTTGCGGATTATAAAATCATTTGCTACTTTTTCAATCGGTTCGCAATGAAATACGTCTTCATAGTTATAGATCCTTTCTAAATCTTCGCCTAAATATTCGATTATGTCTTTTCTGTTATTTTTTGTTTGTCGTGAGATGAATTCGATTAGGCTGCAAGTATAAAATAAGGAGTTATTATTTTTATCCATAGACTTTCCTCGCTTCTTTAAATTTTATGGTTTCAAGTGCTTTCGGGGTGTTAAAGCAAATTTGATGAGTTGGATATCTGAATTTAACTAATGCCCAAAATGCCTCTCTGCTAATTTTTCCATCTTGAAATTCTTGAATGTAATTATAAATTGTATCATCTGCCATTGGACCTTCAACGATGTCCCAGTCATGAGGAATTCCACTTCTACAGGCGATTATGAAATCCAACTATTCTTCAGTCATTTTTTCAAATTTCAGAATTTTCAACGAATCGTTTGGATGATATTCATAAACATTGACAATACCTTCTCCAAATCGTGTTGCCCAACGGATTGCCTGTTGTTCCATAACTGTGAAGTAAAATCCAAAGTAAAAATCTTTATTGAATTTATGAATTCTAATTTCAGGCTTTTCAACGATTAATGTACTTCCATGATAAATTTCCATGTGTTTCAAGCCCCATTAATAATATATTTTTAATATTAAATTTGTTTTTATTAGTTAATAATTTTTTAGATGATTAATTACAAATTAATATGGTAGAAAATAATTTACATATAAAAAAAATGATTTTTTGGCATGAAACTTTATAAGGACATAAAAAAAGAAAAAGTTTAGAAGTGAAAGATCACTTCTTATTTAATTGTTAATTTTACGGTTTTGGTTACTGATTTATAAGTTTTATCACCAGCAAACTTAATTTTTGTAACAAACCTGCCTCTTTTAGTCAGTTTTGTAATTTTAAATGTTGCCTGACCTTTAGAATTAGTTTTTGCAACATATGTTTTACCATTGACTTTAAGAGTTACTTTTTTACCGGATTTCAGGTAAACTTTACCATTTCTAGAAGCACACTTACTAGTTTTTAAGGTAACAGTATATTTTTTGGTTTTAGTGGATGCCTTATATGTTTTTGCTTTTGCTGTGATTGTTATCGGTTTTTTAGCAAGTTTGAAATAAAATCCAACATGGGTTGCATTATATGTTTCATTTCCAAGATATGTTAAAGAACAGATATAGGAACCGGCAACCTGTGTACTTACACCAATAAATACAATACCGTTTTCATCAGTTGTTCTGTTGAGAAGCACTGTTTTATATGAGAACAATACCGGAGCATTAGCAATCGGTTTACCATTAGAATCAGTTAATTGGAAATGGAAAGTAGGTCCACGTTCACCAACGTTGAAATCAACTGCATAAGTGTTAATAATTAAATCTTCACTAATGTTGAACTGAGTAGCCAGAGTGATTGGGACTAGGCTGTCAAAGTTAATTGAAATATTTGTAGGAAGATATTTATAATCACCGGCATAATCAACAATAATTACAACGCCTTTATCTCCAAGCATGCTGAATGAACCGTTATTGTCAGTTACAGCAGTTCTTACAATACCATTAATCATATATGAAATATTAGCACCGGCAATTGCATTTCCATCATCATCCCTTAAAACAACACTGACAACTTTATCGTTTATTACAATGTCTGTAAATTCAGTGACTATTTTTCCAGGACCTGATTTCGCATTAAAGCTGGAAGAACCATATGCAGGGTCATGTGTTTCATCTCCAGGATAAACCACAACAACACTGTGATCACCAGCAGAAATGTTTTCTATGGAGATATTTGCACTGCCATTAATTAACTGTACAATTATTTCAGTACCGTCAATAATAACGGAGGCATTGCCTGTTGCATTATAAATTTCAACAGTGACATTTACATCATCACCCTCTTTAACATTATTTGGTACAATAATATTTACATCAGAGCTTTCTAAACCACTAACAATGAATGAAATCACAGTAGAGTTCTCATTAAAGTCATCGTCTCCCAGATAAACAGCGGTAACATCGTAATAACCTGGAGGGACAACGATATTAATAAAGGCTTTTCCATCAACAACTTTAGCGAAAACATCATAGTCATCTAAAGTGAATTTAACAAAACCTCCAGCATCCTTATTGACATTAACGGTCAAAGTAACATTATTTCTATCCAAAGCAACATCGGAAGTTATATTTGTGTTCTTTTTAATGTGTTCAACAACAGTAAACGCTTTTACTGTTGAATTAGGATTGAATTTACTATCACCGAGATATGTTACAGTGACATTATAATCTCCGCCTGGTAAAACAACTTCATAAACAGCTTTACCATTGTTAACAGGAATATATACAGCCTTACCATCAATATTGAATTCTATAAGGCCAGTTGCAAGAGGATTAACTTCAGCAGTGATTGTAACATCATTTTCAGCACTTACTACATCAACATTCAGGGTTGTGTTTTTCAGTCCGGCAACATTTTCAATAACTGTAAATGAAACAGAAGTGCTGTTAGCATTATAGTTGTCATCACCTAAGTATTTTACGTTGGCGGAGTATGTTGCAGGGCGGAAGTCATAAGTGAAAGTTGCTTTTCCGTTTTCAACAGGAAGCATGACTGTCTGACCTGAAATTTCAATAGTGACAAAACCGGTAGCGTTCTCATTAATGTCTACATCTATTGTTACTGTGGTTTGATTAACAGTAGAAACTGTTTTTAATGTGTCCTAGAACTTCAAAGCTTGCTGAAGTTGCATTAGGATTGAATTTGTCATCACCTAAATAGGTTACTGCAACAGTATATGTGTTTGCAGGTAAATTAAGATTATATATTGTTGCCTGACCGTTGTTAACTGCAAGGTATACAGCTTGTCCGTCAATATTAAACTCAATAAGACCTGTTGCCATTTGGTTTACAGTAGCAGTTATTGTCACATTGTTTTCCACAGTGGTTACATTTACATCAATTGTTGTATTTTTCAGTTCAGGAGATGTTTCAAATACTGTAAATGAAGTGGTTGTGGATGCATTATTGAAGTTGTCATCACCAAGGTATTTTACGTTGGCGGAGTATGTTGCAGGGCGGAAGTCATAAGTGAAAGTTGCTTTTCCGTTTTCAACTGGAAGCATTACTGTCTGGCCTAAGATTTCAATGGTTACATAACCTGTAGCGTTCTCAGAAGCTGCATTTATTGGTGTGTCTTTTTTAATGTGTCCTAGAACTTCAAAGCTTGCTGAAGTTGCATTAGGATTGAATTTGTCATCACCTAAATAGGTAACTGCAATGGTATATGTGTTTGCAGGTAAATTGATATTGTAGGTTGCTTGACCATTGTTTACTGCAAGATATACTGTTTTTCCTTCTATGTTAAATTCAATAAGTCCTGTTGCCTTTTGGTTTACAGCAGCAGTTATTGTCACATTGTTTTCCTCAGAAGTAACATTAATGTCAATTGTAGTATTTTTTAATTCAGGAGATGTTTCAAATACTGTAAATGAGACAGTAGTGGAAGCAACATTAAAGTTGTCATCACCAAGGTATTTTACATTGGCGGAGTAAGTTGCTGGGAAGAAATCATAGGTGAATACTGCTTTTCCGTCTTCAACTGGAAGCATGAATGTTTGACCTAAAACTTCAATGGTTACATAACCTGTAGCGTTTTCATCAACACCCACATCAATAGTCACA
>NZ_CACWVY010000030.1 GCF_902764455.1 uncultured Methanobrevibacter sp. | reverse complement strand
TCGTTTATGTTAGTTAAAATCATTGTTTCCAAAATTACTGCAATATCTCTTTTCAATTCCTTATCGGGCATTATGCTTTTATCGAATACTTTAGCTAAAGACCTTGTAACATTTTCAGCATATTTTTCTGAAATGTATTTTGGAATGAAAGCAATATCGAGTGCTTCCTTTTCACTTAATTTAATGTTTTGATTAATCTTGTTAATAACATTTTCATAATATTGCCATAGTCTGTCCTGTGGGAAATAGAAATATAGTGGGCGTAAAATATCAGTTTCACTTATTTTATATTCTTTTGGAAAGTTTTTTGGATTTTTTTTACAGATTATTGCGGTTACCATTGGCATAGCATATATGAAACTTCCAAATGTTTTGTATTTGGCTAATTTCTTTAAGGTTTTCTCTGTTATGTCTCCTGATTCCTCTTCAAGATTTACTAAAATTCCCTCTTTTGTAGAGTACAATTCATCCATCCTGCCGCTTTCCATTGTTCTTAAAACAACTTCTGTGGGGTATCTGTGGTAATAATTTCCTGGAAGCCCTAAATATTTATGAAATCTTTTTTTAAAGGCCATTGCAGAATATTTGTGGGTTAAATCATCCTTATGGTATGGTTTTTTGGTTTTCATTTCCAATCTCCTAAAAGTTCAAATTTCCGGAAATTTATTTTTTAAGCAACATCGATGTAGATAATAATTTAAACTCCATTATATATAAGTTTTTAATAATATAAAGTTAATATTGTTCTTTATTCATGATTTTACAGCTTTAAATCAATATTTAATTTTTTTAATAACAATAAATTATTTAATTAATTAAAAGCTAAATTAATATAGTGAGGTTTAAACATGGAATTTGGACTTTGGGAAAAATATTACATTGAAATTCTTGATGATTTTGGTTTTTCACGTGAAGGCGATGAAGAGTCAGCGAAATTACTTGATGAAATCTTATCCACAGAAGGATGTTTGACTTTAAACGATTTAGGCGAAATTGTCGGATTTTCAGATAAATATATTGTATTTGGTGCCGGACCTTCAATTAAAGAGCACATTTCAATGCTTAAAGAAAATTATGATTTGAAAGATTATGTTCTGGTTGCAGCAGACGGTGCAACAACCGCAATGATAGAACAAAAGATTGTTCCGGATATTGTAGCTACCGATCTGGACGGAAATATTGATGATATTCTTCTTGCTAATTTAAGAGGTGCAAACATTGTCATTCATGCCCATGGTGACAATATTGAAAGAATAGCTTCTTTAACTTCATTTTTCAACAATGTATTAGGCACTACCCAGGCACAGCCTATAGGAACCCTCTATAACTTTGGCGGATTCACCGATGGCGACAGGGCAATATTTCTGGCAGTAGCTCTTGGAGCATCTGAAATAACTCTTGCAGGAATGGATTTCGGAGATATCGTAACCAAATATTCAAGACCTAATATTTCAAACGCTTTGGAAGAAGCTGATGATTTTAAAAAGAAAAAATTGCGTTATGCTGAAAAATTCACCAATTGGGTAGCTGAAAATGAGAATGTTGAAATTATCAACTTAAAAGAATAGTTTTTTATAATAATTTAAATATATGTAGATAACATGGGAATAGAAGATATCTTAATGCATGATGAAAGCCTTTTTCAAAATATTAATGCTTTTGATCCTGATTATGTGCCTCCTAACTATAATTTCAGGGACACTCAAATGGAAGCAATGGCAATGTCAATAAGACCTGCCATGAGGGGAGGTCAGCCATCAAATGCAGTTATTTTGGGCTCACCTGCAACAGGAAAGACAACTGCAATCAAAAAGGTTTTTGAACTTGTTGAAAAAAACACTGAAAAAGTTTTATGTATATATGTTAACTGTCAGATTCACACAACACGTTTCGGAATCTTTTCACAGATCTTTAAGAAATTATTCGGACATCTTCCTCCTGAAACTGGTGTTCCGTTCTCAAGAATCTATGCACAAATCATGCAGGAACTTCAAAATAAAGGCAAATCCATAATTGTCGCATTTGACGATATTAACTATCTATTCCAAACAAATCATGCTAATAAAGTTGTTTATGATATACTAAGGGCATATGAGGAATATCCCGGAGTCAAAACAGCTATCTTTGCTATACTGTCTGATTTGGAATTCAAATATGCCTTTGACAAAAATGTAAATACTGTTTTTATTCCTCAGGAAATCATGTTTCCGCTTTATACCTACACTGAAATTGAAAGCATCCTAAAAGACAGGGTTAAAGCAGGATTTTTCCCTGGCGTGCTCTCAGATGACATATTGGAGCAAATTGCAATGTATACTCTTGAAAATGGTGATTTGAGAGTTGGAATCAACCTTTTAAGATCCTGCGGAAATATTGCAGAGGCTTCAGCAAGCCGTGAAATAACTCAGGAACACTTTGATGCGGCTATTGAATCACTGGTTTCCATTAATGTGGTTGAAACATTAAAATCTCTAAATGATGCTGAAAAAGAATTATTAAAAATGATTATTGATTTTGATGGCATTTATACAGCTGGAGAACTTGGTGATGATTATAAACAAAAAACAGGTTCCAGTTATGCATCATATAACAGAACCCTGGATAAACTGGAATTTGTTAGATTGATCGATACCAAATATACAGGAAAAGGGGTTAGAGGAAATTCTCGTGAAATTATATTGCGTTTTAACCCCGAAGATTATGAAATCTAAATTTTTCCTGTAAAGGGAAATTAGTTTCTGTATCATTAGAATATGCATGGTAAGCTTATATTCTAATGAGCGACTAAGGGTTTGGTATTGTAAAAAAAATAATCCAATTAAATTATTGGACTGTGAGCCGCTACAACAGAAATAACAGATAAAAGGAATGCTGCTATTACTACAAGCATTACCATGCAAGTTTGAACGTCTATTCCGCTATAAATAATCTCATCTTTTATTGAACTTTTTTTTCTTAAGTCTACTTGAAGTGTGGTGTCTTTATTGCCTAACATTTTAATCACTATATTTAAATTGTCAAAAGTTAATATATAAACAAAGTCCGAGAGAGCATTTGATAAGTAATATTTTTGAGGAAATGACCATGAAAAATTATGAGTATTTTGAAGTAACTGCCGATATTGGCTTTAAGGCTTATGGAAATGATATAAATGAAGCTTTTGAAAATGCCGGTATTGCAATGTTTAATATAATAACTGATACTTGTGATGTTAATCCTGTAAAGGAAATAGAATTTGAAATAACCTCCGAAGATGAAGTATCTCTCCTTTATGATTATTTGGAGGAGTTGCTGTTCCACCATGAAATAGATTTCATGTTATTTAGCCAGTTTCATGTTCAAATCGATGAAAATCTCCATTTGAAAGCTAAAATTAAAGGAGAAGAAATCAATTGGGAAAAACATGAGCGAAAAACTGAAATAAAGGCAATAACATTTCATAAAATGGAAGTAAAAAATACATGCCCTGCTGAAGTTCAGGCAATCGTTGATTTGTAATTTTTATATATTATTAAAGTCAAATATCTTATTATGAAAAGAGTTAAAACAATTTCAAGGACTTTTGAAATGATAATGGGATTGATCGGTTCCATTATTGGTATCTTCTCAGGTTCATTTTTTATATTTCTATTGAATTTTTCACATGCTCACGCTACCTTTTTAGGTATAATGGCTATTTTAGGTTCTCTTTTAGGAATTCTTTCAAGCACATATGTCAATAAGAATTCAGAAATGGCAGGTGTGGGATTTATTATTGCAACAATGTTTGTAATAATCGGATCAGATTATATTAATGCTGTAGCAGCAGTATTTTTGCTTATTGCAGGAATATCTTCATTATTTAGAAATTAATCTTTTCTACAATTTTATTGTATATACTCTATGTTTTAACGAATCTTTCAAAAACTTCGCTGATTTAAAAAATATTATTTAAAAATAAGAATTTTATAAAGGATTTTTTTATCCTTCGCTTTTAAAAATAAATGGTAATTGGTGGAGGATAATCCCCCACTTATCTAATTTTAACTTTTTTGAGCAATTGAGGAAATTATTTCCTTATCTATTTTGACATAAATTTCTTAATACCAATGATACCTAGGATTAAAGCTATTATATAGCCTATTAAAGAAATCACCGGCATGTCAAACATTCTTGGCCCGAATGAAACAACTGAAGAACCTATTATAAGTGCACATACTAATGCGACTATTGTAACCTTGTCATTAATGTCAATTTCTAACTTTAATTGCAGTTCTTCATTTTCAATCTTGTGAATAATCCTTGTTAGTAGTTTCGGCAATGCCTGGAGCATATGTCCATACATTATCATGCTGCTTTTTTTGCCTTTTATATAATTTACAGGATTGGCTTTTTGTCTGGCAATTTCTTTAGCAACAGGTTTGACTGATGCGAAAACATCGATTTCAGGATCAAGATTGTGTGCAATGGCTTCAATCATGGACAATCCTCTTGCCATTGTAACTACTTCATTTGGAAGAATTACTCCATAATCCTGCATAAGGCTAAGCAATGCCTCCAATACTCCATCGAAACGATTGAGTGAGACACCGAAATACCTTCCAAACAGATCAGTTAAGTCTCTTTTCAATGTTCTGGTATCAATATCATAATCCAATATCTCCATGTACATTAACTGATCTATCAGTCCGTCAACGTCCTGATCTACGAATAACAGCATTACTTCAGAAAGGTTTCGCTTGAAGTCCTGATCAAATGTTCCCATCATACCTTCATCAAGATAACAAATGACATTATTATCTAAAATCATTATGTTTCCAGGGTGAGGGTCTCCATGGAAGAAACCGTCAATGAATAGCTGCTGAAGATATGAATCAAGGACATTTTTAGCCAAAAGCTTTTTGTCAAATTCATCGCCGGTACTTGCATAAACATCATTCAACTTTGCACCAGCAATGAATTCCATTGTCAGGATTTTTGATGTACAATATTCAGGATATGTTGCAGGAATGTGGATGTATGGATTATCCACGAAATTCATTTCAATGCGTTGCATATTCATGAATTCATTGTTGTAATCAATTTCCTTGTGAATGGAACGGTCAAATTCTTCCATAATTCCGGGCAAGTTTATTTTTCTTAAATCGGCATTCAATTTATCGGCACGGTTGGCGATATATTTCATTATCCTTAAATCAAGATCAATTTTATCTGTGATACCTTCCTTTTGGATTTTGACTGCAACCCGTTCACCTGTGATTAGTGTTGCTTCATGAACCTGGCCTATGGATGCGGTTGCTATATGTTCATGATGGAAATCCTCAAATAATTCATCGATATTGCCATCAAGTTCCCTTTCGACTATTGCTTTTACCTGTTCATATGTTATTGCAGGATTGTCATCCTGCAGGTTGGCCAATTCTCCAGCAATCTTTTCTCCAACAACATCAGGTCTTGTACTTAACAGCTGACCTAATTTAATGAAAGTAGTTCCTAATTCCTGCAGCATCATTCTTAATTTAACAGGAATCTCATCATCCAATAAAAGACTGTCTGATTCGTCAGTATCTTTTCTGCGTATTTTGTTTTTTGCAGCTTGTCCTAAAATCTTATCGAAGCCATATTTTTTCATGGCTGCTCTGATTTCACCTAAACGCTCTTTTGTTTCTTTATCCATATAAATCACTTATTTAATTAGTTTCAGCAATACCTGATGCTAAGAATAATATTCCTTCCATAATCAAGCATATTCCGACGATAATTGCGACATATAGCGGTTGTGCAATTGAAGCAAAAGCAAGATAAAAAGCCACTATACCTAAGATTAAAACCAGTACTGATATTAGTTTGGATTTTGCATCTGGGGTGGAGAAAATTCCGAAAATACCCATAAATATCAATATAAATGCAATCAAGAAGAATTGATATGCAACAAGGAAAGACAATGCATCAATTTTATATATAAATAATAATCCGAATAGCATTGCACATATTCCAAGCAATATCTTAAGAATTGAAACATGAGCCATCATGCTCCATACAGAAAATCCGTCAATAATAGAAGCAAATCCGAATGCAATTAAACATATTCCTGCAATCCAGGATACTGCTTCTGCACTATACAATGGGTAAATTGCAAAAATCAAACCCAAAATTATAAATAAAATTCCAAGTATTTTTCTAAAATCCATAAATTATCATCTCTTTATTAATATATATGCGATATATATTATTTATGCTTTAAGTAATAAAAATAGTAAGAATTATTAATTAATTTCAACATATCTTTCATTATAAAGGTGAAATTTATCTCAGATGAAGAAAAGAAGACATTTAAAGAAAAAGTGGATTATTTGGGGCATCTAATTTTTTGCAGCCTTATAGTTACTTTTATTTTAAACCACATCACTTCGACATCTGATATAATTAATTTGGAGGAAAATAATGTTTGAAAAACCATTTACAGGAACTGCACCTGATTATTCAGAAAATAAACACTGGCTCGCACTGCCGGAAAACCCAGATAAATCAGTAGATTTGATATTTCTTTATCCTTCAAGCTGTAATGACCCCGAAGCGGATATCATCTGTGACATTGACAATCCGTCCATGGTGGAAGGGGCAAAACTTAACTTCGCTCACGAAGCCACTGCATTTGAGGGTATTGCAAATATTTTTGCTCCATACTGGAGACAGGTCAATGGATTAAAACTTCCAATGATGAGTTTTGAGGAAGTATATGATGCAGAATGGGCCGAACCGAGAACAGATGTCTATGCTGCTTTGGATTATTATTTTGAAAACTTGAACGATGGACGCCCATATTTCTTTGCAGGGCATTCACAGGGATCAAGGCTATGCTACATGGTTTTGTCCGAATATATGAAAGAGCATCCGGAGTACTATGAAAACATGATTGCTGCATATTGTATCGGTGACTCTTTAACCAGGAAATATCTGGAGGAAAATCCTCACATCAAAGCAGCACAAGCTGCCGATGATTTGGGAGTTGTTGTTTCATGGAATACTGAAGGACCTGCAAACAAGGGCAAGGACTCACTTGTTATTTCTCCAGGTGCAATATCAATAAACCCGCTTAATTGGCGTGTTGATGAAACACCTGCAGATGCAGAGTTAAATCTAGGAACTTTCATACCGCATCTTGCAGACGAGGGAATGGACGAATTGCCGATAAAAGCAGATGCAGTAATTGACCTTGAAAGAGGTTCAGTTATGGTGATGAATCCGGAATTTGAGCAATATGCGATATCAAAACTTATGGGACTTGAAGCTATTGAACATGTTTTCGGACCGGCAAGTTATCATGGATGTGATTATTCATTCTTCTACTTGAACATACGTGAAAATGCTCGTTTGAGGTCTGAGGCCTGGTTTGAAAAGAAAAGAGACTAAATTATTTGGGATGTTAAAAAAATGTCAAGAATGTCAAAGATTGTGGAAACCGCACTGGACAAAAAGCATCGTGAATATGTTGACGATGCAGATAAAGCTGATGAACATATGCAGGAACGTTCTCTTGAAGAAGATGAACCTTATAAAATACCAAAAGGGATATATCGCACTAAGGTTGAAACAAGAGACATATTCGGATGCCAGATGGTAATCTTTAATGAAATTGAAGACAGTGAACGTCTGGTCATATATCTTCATGGAGGAATATATGTTAACGAGATTAAATCTGTTCACATTTCTTTTTGCGATAAACTTGCAAAAAAGGTTAATGCATCTGTATTTGCTCCAATATACCCGCTCGCTCCAAACCATACATATGAAGAAACCTACGAAATAGTTGAAAAGCTATATAGATATTTGCTTGAAATAAATAAGCCTATCATAATCATGGGAGATTCTGCCGGAGGAGGATTGTCTGCAGCATTTGCTGAGCATTTGGCCGTCATTGATTTGCCTCAACCTGAAAACCTAATTTTAATATCTCCTTGGCTTGATGTGTCAATGTCCGGAGATTATGATGAGGTGGAATTTGATCCAATGCTTGGTGTGGATGGACTGCGTGAAATGGGTGAAACATGGGCCGCTGAACTTGATCCAAAAGACTATAAAGTAAGTCCGCTCTTTGGAGAAGTGGATAAGCTTCCAAAAACAACACTTTTTGTAGGAACTCATGAAATATTCTATCCGGATGTCGTAAAATTCTATAACAAACTAAAAGACAATGGTGTTGATGCTGAACTGAATGTTGGTGAAGAAATGACTCATGTTTATGCCATTTACCCACTGGTTTCAGAATCAAAGGAAGCATTCAAACACATTGTTCAGGTAATTTTAGATTAAATAGGGAGTTGACTGCAGAAATATTTAACTCCTTTTTATTATATTTTTAACATTGGTCATGCAATATCCTGTTAATTCAGCATATTAAAAACTTTTACTTCAACATTTTTATTGAATTTAACTATTTTTAAACAGAATTATCAATTCAATAAGTGTCTTTTAAAAAAAATTTCAAATCAGCAAAATTTTTAAAATAGTCGTTTTTACCAAAACCTTATTAAAACACCACAAATATATATTAATACATAATAAATTTGTGATTTTTATGACAATCAAAGACGAAATTAAAAAAGTTAGAGATAACGTTTATGAAATTCCGGGCTCTTACAACAAAAAAATGAGAGCTTCCGGAAGATTTTACATTGCTGATGAAAGTATTGACGCACTGGAAGAGGGAGCAATTGAACAGATTGTCAATGTAGCATGTCTTCCTGGTGTTCAAAGATATTCCATTGGACTTCCGGACATTCACTTCGGATACGGATTTCCAATAGGGGGTGTTGCAGCATTTTCATTGAGAAATGGTATTGTATCACCTGGGGGAGTAGGTTTTGACATTAACTGCGGTGTCAGGCTGATTAAATCTAATCTCACCAGAGAGGATATCGAAGAACACGTTGATGAACTTACAGAAAAGCTTTTTAAAAATATTCCATCAGGTGTTGGAAGCAAAGGTAAAATCAGACTGGAAAAAGGCGAAATTGATAAAGTTTTAGATTATGGTGCCGAATGGGCTGTTGAAAACGGTTACGGATGGGCGGAAGATTTAGAGGTTTTAGAAGAAAACGGAAGAATGGTTGATGCTGATTCAAGTATCGTTTCAGATAAGGCCAAAAAAAGAGGAATTCCTCAATTGGGTTCATTAGGTTCCGGAAATCATTTTCTTGAAATCCAGGAAGTTGAAGAAATATATAATGAAGAAGTGGCTGAAGTATATGGCCTTAAAAAAGGAATGATTGTTATTATGATTCATTCAGGTTCAAGAGGCTGCGGACACCAGATCTGTTCTGATTATTTAAGAATAATGGATAAGGCTTATAAAAACTATAAAATTCAAATTGCAGACAGACAACTCGCCTGTGCTCCTCTTGATTCAAAAGAGGCACAAAACTATATTCAGGCAATGGCTGCTGCTGCAAACTATGCATGGGCCAACAGACAGATGATGACTCATTGGATTCGTGAAACCTTTGAAGATGTCCTTGGAAAATCAGCAAAAGAGATGGAAATGGACATTCTCTATGATGTTGCTCACAATATTGCAAAAATGGAAACTCATAAGGTTTACAACCGTGAAGAAGACCTTTTAGTCCACAGAAAAGGTGCAACCCGTGCATTCGGACCTGGAAGGGAAGAAGTTCCTGAAAAATACAGGGCTGTCGGACAGCCGGTACTGATTCCAGGTACTATGGGAACAGCTTCATATGTCCTTTGCGGAACAGAAACTGCAATGGAAGAAACCTTCGGATCCACTGCACACGGTGCAGGAAGGGTATTGTCAAGGTCCAGAGCCAAAAAGGATTATAATGCTGATGAAATCACTTCTGATTTGGAATCAAAAGGCATTAAAATTAAAGCTACAAGCAAACATGTTATTGAAGAGGAAGCTCCTGGAGCTTACAAGGATGTTGACAGTGTAGTAAGAGTATCTGACAGTACAGGCATTGCAAAACTTGTTGCAAAAGTAAAACCGATTGCCGTTTGCAAAGGGTAGATTAAATGATAGGTATAATCGGCGGAAGCGGAGTATATGAAATTACACATAAGGCAGATTCCTGTGTGAACAAAACTGTCAAAACAGACTATGGCGAAGTTGAAGTTTCAATTTTGGATATATTTTCCAAAAAGGTAGCATTTATTCCCCGCCATGCGTCAGGACATTCAATTCCGCCTCATAAAATAAATTTCAGAGCAAATATCGATGCACTAAAAGAAGTGGGTGTCACTCAGATAATAGCCACCAATTCAGTGGGGTCCATGAACGAGGAAATGCCTCCTGGTTCATTTGTTATTCCGGATGACTTTTTAGATTTCTCACAGAATAGGGCAAAAACCTTCTATGAAGATAAGGTTGTTCATATTGATGTAACTGAAGCTTACTGTCCAACATTAAGAGATATTCTGGCCGAATCAGGTGATGTGATACTTGGAGGAACCTATGTATGCACAGAAGGACCAAGATTTGAAACTCCTGCTGAGATAAAAATGTTTAAGATGCTTGGAGGAGACCTTGTGGGCATGACAGGACTGCCTGAAGTTACTCTTGCACGTGAAAGGGAAATGTGCTATAACTCAATATGCATTGTGTCCAATTATGCATCAGGAATCTCCGAACAGGAGCTTACAATCGATGAAGTCTTTGAAATGGTTTCTCAAAAGGAAGCTGACCTACTTGAACTGATATATAATTTTATAAAAAATGCTGAAGATTCACCAGATTGCACATGCCGTCATGCATTAGATGGTGCTGAAGTATGAGTGTGATAATATGAGTAAGGTTATTTTATTAAATGCAAGTCCGAGGGCAAACTCCAATACGGGGATTGTTCTTGAGCAGTGTGCAGGCGAAATTGAAGCTGAAGGTGTGGAAACTGAAATCATTTCACTAAAAGGAATGAAAATACAGTCATGTATAGCATGTTCAAAATGCGCCGAAAAAGGCAACTGCATCCTTGATGACGGACTTGATGAAATTATTGAAAAGATACGCCATGCCGATGGGTTTATACCGGCTGCACCGGTTTACTTTGGAACTGCAAGAGGGGATATCATGGCTGCTCTTCAAAGAATAGGTAAAGTGTCCAGAGGAGGAGATAAATTCCTTGACTGGATGGTTGGAGGTCCAATAGCAGTTGCAAGACGTGGCGGAGTAACATTAACACTTCAGGAAATGCTCATGTTTTTTGCAATCAACAACATGATTGTTGCAGGAAGCACATACTGGAACATGGTAATCGCAGGTCCTGAAGGAACCGCAATGGAAGACGAAGAAGGTATTGAAACAATAAAGCTTTTTGGACGAAATGTTGCAAAAATAATTAAAAAAGTAAGGGATTAAAATGCGTTTGGCTGTAGTTTCTTCCGATGGTGAAAATGTTGATTTGCATCTTGGAAGGGGAAAATCTGTATATGTCTATGATTATGAAGATGAATTGAGCTTTGTTGAAAAAAGGGATATTGAAATAGCGGAAGATTCAAAACATCAGGGAGGTAAAGTTATTAAGGCCTGCAGTGATTGTGATGTTTTGATTGCTGTTCAGTATGGTTTTAAATCAAAAATCAAGGCTGATGATGCTCAAATCAAACTAGTTATGGATGAAGGGCCGATTGATGAGGTCCTGCAAAGGTATATTGATCATGTTAATTTTATGAAAAATTAACATTTTTCAATTTTTAATTTTGTTTTCAATGGCTTTAACTTTGGATAGGGGTATTTTTGCTGTTTTTGAAATAGTTTCTGCATCCATTCCTGAAACTAATAAGTTTTCAATGATTCTTTCTTGTTCTTGGCTTATTCCTTGGCTTATTCCTTGGTTTATTCCTTGGTTTATTCCTTGGTCTATTCCTTTTTTTTCTTTTCTTTGCCCATATTCGTATATCATACTCATTCTTTCACCCAGTAAATCCATAAGTATATTTCTTTTTTGTTCATTCTTAACAAATTTGTCTATTAATAACCATTCGATACCAAATGCCAATGCTTTGATCGATGGTGTTAATCCTGTTAGGTTAATTAATGTTTCGACTATTTCATCAATGTAATCTTCAACACTCTCTGTTTTTTCAATGAGAGGTATTAGAGCATATAATACTATTTCTTTTCCCGTTATTGGAAAGTTATTTTCTATTTTGTGGTTAATGGTATTAATAATTTCCTTACTGTCATAATCAGATAAGCTAATTACCTCGTAGTTAAATTTATTATACTTGTTGTATTTGTAACTTATTTTTTTTGATTCCTCTGCTGTTGAAAAAACACTTAAATTGACTTCTTTTTCGGTTTTATTGTTATAGTCTGTTATTGCAACATATATGTGGAATCTTTGGTGATGTTTTATTCCTACTTTTGTTGATTGAAGTTCAATTATTAAAATTTCGTTATCTAATTCTAGCATTATGTCAGGTTTAAATGTCGTTGGATCATGTAATCGTAGTTCTTTTGTCAATATTTTGACTGTTTCTGATTTTTTTCCAATTATGTCCAGAAAAATTCTAGCATCTTCGTCACTGACATTTTTAAAGAGCATGTCTTCTTGAAATTTTGACATTAAAAAAACCTCCTATATTTGGTTGATAATACTATATCTTAATTTAAATATTTAAATTTAACTTTTAAGATTTTATAGCTCTTAAATTAAGTAAATATTGTATTATAATGTAAATTTTATTAATTCAAAGCAATTTTACTAATTGATGACAATTTTACCAACTCAAAGCAATTTTTATATCAAAATTTTTTTAGAAGTTTTTAGTAATTTCAATTAAAAAATATGTCTCTATATTTTCACTTATCAAAACATTTCTTAAAAACTAATATTGATGCTTTATTTTCAATTTAAAGCTTATTTTTAATGTTTTTATAATTTCCATGAAAATACATTTAAAATTTTATTTTTTTTAAAATCCAGTTATTTTTGCATATTTTTTTAAAATTCAATAACCTTTATATATCATGATTAAAATAACTAAATATAACCTTTATGGGCGGGTTTTAAAAAAATAAAACTTAATTACAAATATTTCTTTAAATAAAGTGAGCATGGCTCACAATAGTCTAAAAAGTGATTGTAAATCTATAATTATTTTATATCATTTTTACAGTTTATTTTGTGTAGTATTTGATAAACTACCTTATGTAAGACTATTTTTAAAATTAAATGGCGACACGCTAAATTACATATATAATAAATTATTAAAATTAAACGGTTGATATAATGGCAAAAGCAAAATCAAGACGTAGAGTACGTGATACATGGAAAGAAAAATCCTGGTATACTATCAAAACACCAGTGAACTTTGAAGATAAAGAAATTGGAGAAACTCCAGCAAAAGATCCAGAACTTCTCATTGGAAGAGGCGTAGAAGTTACCATGAGAGAATTATCCGGAGATTTCTCAAAACAATACATCAAACTCAGATTTGAAATTGATAATGTTGCAGGTGATGTTGCAAACACCAAATTCACCGGACACAAAACCACTACTGATTATGTAAGAAGCATGATTAGAAGAGGAACTTCCAGAATCGATGCTTCCGCAATTGTTAAAACTAAAGATGATCGCAAATTAAAACTTCAGGTTTTAGCTGTAACCACCAGAAGAGCTAAATCTTCCCAACAAAGATACATGAGAAAAGTTATTGAAGATTTACTCAGAGAAAACGCAGCTGAAAAATCCTTTGATGATTTGGTAAAAGTTTGTGTAAACGGTAAATTAGCATCTGAAATTTACCACAACGCTAAAAAAATCTACCCTCTCAAAAGAGTGGAAATCATCAAAAGTAAAGTAATCAATTAAGATTACTTTTTCACTTCTTTTTTTATATACTTTTTCTGATATAATTACATATTCACATATAATGAATGTGACTGTATACTTTTAATATATAATATATTTTGTAAACTTCTGGTTATTTTTGGAATCGTTATCTTGGAGATATAATAGATTGGGATGATGATTTTTAACTATGGTGTAAAAAGTTCTAGTTTGAGTATTGAATTTTAACCATAAATGATGTTGCCAGTATACATGTCATGGTTGAAATACTGCATTTTCTAACACTTTGATAATGGGTTATCATGCATGAAACTTAATGTTTTGTAAAAATTTTGATTAGACAATATATTTTACCGGCACATTATTGTCACTCAAAAATTTAGGTTGAATTGTGCAATATTAATAATCTTCAGTAATTTTAAATAAGAGTCATATTAAATTCATATTTTTTTAATTATTCTAATTTTTTTTGAGTAAAAAATAATTTTCATTGAACATAATTTAAATATCTTAAGGCATATTTTGCAGTGTTAACTCAAGTAAATGAAATTTTGTTTTACTGTTTATTTATAAATTTTATTTTGTATTTTTGTATAATTTTTACTTCTTAAATTTATTTTTTTTTATTAATTTTATTTCAAATATTAAAAATTTTTATTTTTTAATTATTATTTTTATATAATGTTTAGTGAAAAAAGGTATTTTTGAAAGTATTTTAAAATTTCGCCTAAAATCCCAAAAAGCAAAGCATATATATTAGTTTAATCTAATAATTAAAGTAGTATAATGGTTCAGAAATTATGAAGTTATACTTATAAAAAAAATGAGGTTATTATTATGAATAAAAAGCAGATATTTATAGTGTTGTGCTTGTTCATAATATCTATTTCAGCAGTTTCAGTTGTATCTGCAACTGATCATGTGGATGATTTTAATATCTCTACAACTGATCATGATATTATACAAGTTGCCAACACCCAAGAAGATATCCTGGCCGATACGGCGGGAACATTTATACAATTGAATGATAAGATTCAAGGTGCAGGTGAAACTATTACCTTGGATAAGAATTACACATACACTAGTAATGATAGTATTGTATCTAGTGGTATTTCCATTAATAAAGACATTACTATTGATGGTGCCGGATACACAATTGACGGTGCAAACCAAGCATCTATTTTCAGTATAAGTGGTAACTCACATGTTATATTGAAAAACATTAACTTCGTTAATGCTAAAGGTAATGATGGTGCTGCACTTAGATGGACTACTAGTGATAATGTTGAAATATTCAATTCTAACTTCATTAACAATTCTGCTTTTGGTAACGGTGGTGCAATATATATTGCTCCTGCTTCTACAATGACCTCAACTTCAACTATTTCTGGCTATAACTTTAAAATTATAGATTCATCATTCATCAATAATACTGCTGCTGATGATGGTGGTGCATGTTATGTATATGGAAATAATGGTATTATAGATAATGTTATCATGACCGGTAATAATTGTACTGGTGATGGTGGTGCATTATATGTTAATGGTACTAATATTAAAGTATACAATACCCAATTCATAAGTAATACCGCAGGTGATGATGGTGGTGCAATATACTGGATGGGTAGTAGTGGTACTATACACAATATTACTAGTATTGATAATAATGGTATAAGTATTGATAAACCTGATGGTAATACCTCTAGTACTCGTGGTGGTGCTATCTGCCTTACCGGTTCAGATGTAACTATATCTGGATCTACTTTTACATCTAGTTCTGCTTGGATGGCAGATGGTAAAAACCAATCTAAAGTAGATGGTGGTGCACTATTCATTACCGGAAATAATGTAAATATTATTGATACTACTTTCAGTGATTGTACTGCAAGTCATGATGGTGGTGCAATATACATTATAGGTAATACTACTTTAATTGATGGTTGTACCTTCAGTAATTGTACTTCTGCTAATAGTGGTGGTGTAATTTATGTTGAAGGTAATGATGCTACAATTAATAATTCAGTATTCACTAATAATAAAGTTGCCTTTGATGGTGGTAGTATATATGTAGCTGGTGATGATGGTAAAGTATATAATACTAAATTTATTAACAATACTGCTGGCGACGATGGTGGTGCAATATACTGGGAAGGTCAAAGAGGTATAATGTACAATATTACTTGTATAAATAATAAAGGTACAAGTCAAGGCACATCCAGTAGTCGTGGTGGTACTATTTGTCTTACTGGTTCAGATGTAACTGTTACTATGTCAAGCTTTACTCAATCCAGTGTTAGCATGGATAAAAGTAGAGATACTTCTAAAGTTGATGGTGGTGCAATATTTGTTACAGGAAATAATGTAGACATTACTGATACTACATTTAATGATTGTAGTGCTACTCATGGCGGTGGTGCAATATACATTGTAGGTAATGATACTGTAGTTAAAGGTTGTACTATTAATGACAGTACTGCTATAGGTGGTGGATCAATTTGCATAGAAGGTAATAATGCACATGTCCTTGAATCAAACATTAACAACATTGTCAGTTTTGAGGCTGGTGGGGTATATGTAAATGGTCTAAATACAGTAATTTCTGCAAACTTTGTAAATTGTACTGCAGGTGACGCACAAAATATTGGAAGTGGTGGAGCAATTTATGTAAATGGTATTAATACCACTATTACAAAATCCACATTCATCAATTCAACCGCTAACGGCGGTGACGGTGGTGCTGTATTCGTTGGAGGATTCAACACAGTCATTGAAGAATCTGACTTCAAGTTCACAAATGCTGATGATGGTAAAGGTGGAGCAGTTTACATTGCCGGAGACTCTGCTAACATATTGAATTCAACATTCACAGAAGCTCATGCTGAATATGGTGGAGCAATATATATCGGCGGTTACAGAACAGGTAAAGATGCAAAAGTTTTAAATTGTAACATTGAATCAACCACCTCCGATTCAGATGGTGGAGCAATTTATGTTGCAGGTAACAATGCACTCATTTCTGCAGACATTAAAGATACTCATGCATTAGGATTAAATGCAGGTAACGGTTCTGGTGGAGCAATCTATGTCGGTGGAGACTTTTCAAATATTACTTCATCAACTTTCGAAAACTGTAGTGCAGGTCTCGATTCATTTGGTGGAGCAATTTATATTGAAGGTGATTCAGCTAATGTCGAAAAATCCACATTCCACAATACCTATGCTATCAATGGTACAGTTGGTGCTGCTGGTGGAGCAATAGCAATTGAAGGTGAAGACGCTATTGTAACCGAGTCTGAATTCAGTGAATGTTACGCACGTGAAGGTGGTGTAATATTTGTTCAAGGTGGATATGCTCAAATCAAAAACTCAAATATGACTGACTCATATGCACTTAACGACGGTGGAGCAGTATATATTTTAAGTGGAGTATTCACTAAAATTTACGAAACCACATTTGACAACTGTTCTGCAATAAGTAATGATGGTGGTGCAATATTCATTGACGGTTATGGTACTACTATCAAAGGTTCCGACTTCATTGCTTGTGAAGCATCTTCTGAAAATGGTGCAGGTGGTGCAATATATATTAAAGGTAAAGACACTACAATAACTGGTGCTACCTTTGATTCCTGTGTCAGTGTAGATGGTGGAGCAATATACATTGAAGGTAATGATGCACATATCTCTGAATCAGAGTTCATTGGAAATAATTTAGTAGACTATTCAAATGATGATAATTATGGTGGAGCTATATATGTAAATGGTGAAAGAACAGTAATTTCAACTTCATCTTTCAATGACCATTCAGCATTCACTGGTGGATCCATTTACATCAATGGTATAGACACAACCATTTCAGATTCCAATTTCACAAAATCAACTGCCGATTATGGTGGTGCAATATTCATACAAGGAGCTAATGCTAAAGTATTAGGCTCAGACATTGAAGATTCTTCAAGTGTATACGATGGTGGTGCAGTATATGTAAACGGTACCAATGCAATTATATCTGCTGATTTCACAAATTGTACTGCAGGTTCTCAAAACTCACCAGTTGAAGGTAATGGTGGTGCAATATATGTAAACGGTACTGATGCTACTATCACAGATTCCACATTCACAGACTGTATAGCAATGAACGATGGTGATGGTGGAGCTATTTTCGTAGCAGGAAGAAACACCAATGTTGAAAAATCCAAATTTAATAATGTTCAAGCTAAAGATAACGGCCAAGGTGGAGCAATTTACATCGAAGGAACCTTAGCCAAAGTACACGATTCTGAGTTTGAAAATACTCATGCTTATGATGGTGGTGCAATCTACGTTGAAGGTAATGATGCTGTAATAGATAATGTAGATATAGTATCAAGTGATGCAACCAACAACGGTGGAGCAATTTATGTGCATGGAGTACATACTTTAGTCCAAGATTCTACTTTCACAAAAACCTACACTCAAGTTGGTGTTGGTGGTGCAATAGCAATTGTAGGTGAAAATACCACTATTAAAGATTCAAGTTTCACAGACAGTCATTCCACAGTAGGTGGTGCAATCTATGTAACCGGAGATAATGCGGTTATTACAGGTTCTGATTTCTCAGACATGACCTCCAATACTGATGGTGGAGCAATTTATGTTGCAGGACACAATACCAGAATGTCCGAAGACACTTTTGATTCATGTCAATCTCAAGGAACCGATGATTATTCCGGTGGTGGAGCTATTTATGTAGCTGGTGACGGAACTGATATTTCCAAATCCACATTTACAAATTCCAAATCTAAAAAATACGGTGGAGCTATTTTCGTAGCAGGTAAAAATACTAATATTGCCGGTTCAAATTTCACATCCAATCATGCTGAAAACTCAGCCGGTGCAATCTATATTTCAAAATATGAAGTAGTTGTCAATAGTAAAAAGGTTACTTTTGAAGCTCAAAATACCACTATTGAAGATTGTTTATTCAACACCAATGATGCTGTAATGATTGGTGGTGCAGTCAGAGTTTCAGGTACAAATTCCACTATTTCCCGTTCTCATTTCAATAATAATAAAGTGACCACTGGTGGAACTGGTGATGATAGAGCAGTTGGTGGTGCACTTTACATTGATGGTATAAATGCTACTGTGCAATACTCCTCATTTACTGAAAATACTGCTAACAGCAGAGGAGGAGCTATCTACTGGTATGGTGGTCACGGTGGTGATTCCATCATTGGATGTAACTTCACAAGAAATAACGCTACCAGTCATAATAACGCATTAGGTGGAGCAGTCTACTGGAGTGCAGGTCTAAAACAAACTCCTGGTGGTTTAGTAAAAGACACAATCTTTGACAGCAATTATGCAGGTAAACACGGTGGAGGTATGGACTGGTACAGATCATTAGACAGTGTAATGACAAACTGTACTTTCATTAACAACTCCGCTTTAAAAGACGGTGGAGGTTTCTACATTGGAGATACTAACGGTAAAAGTACAAACATGACCTTATCCGACTGTAAATTCATCAATAACACTGCAGGTTATGCTGGAGGAGCTCTATCCAATCAAATGTCTGCTTCTCACTTTATCAATTCCACTTTCGTTGGAAATAAAGCTAAATTCGGTGGATCTATTATTATGAAAGACGGAGTAACTAAAAACAATGAAATTATAGGATGTACCTTCATTGATTCAGTTGCTGTAAATGATCCAACTGTCGAAATTCAAGTTAGAGGTAAAGGTGGAGCAATATTTGCAAGAGACAACATGATTACTGTTGATAACAGTACCTTCATAAACTGTACTGCTCTTGATGGTGGTGCAATTTACTGGAATGGCGGTATGAATTATGTTAATACTAATCCTGATAAATTACATGGTACTAACTATTTAGGTAAAAATGGTGTAGTTTCCAATTCTAAATTCATTGATAACAATGCTGTTCGTGGTGGAGCTGTCTACTGGCAAGCTACTGACGGTACAATATTAAATTCCACATTCACAGGAAATAATGCAACTGATGGTGGTGCAGTATACTGGGAAGGTGGAGTAGAATACATGGACGTTCAATTCAACTATCCTAAAACTTTCGTTGTCCACGGTGAAAACGGTAAAGTATACAATTCAACTTTCAAAGAAAATACTGCTCAAAACGGTGCTGCTGTTTACTGGACTGGTACAAATGGTATAATTGACGGTTCAAAATTCATAGAAAATGAAGCTAATAAAGGTGGAGCAGTTTACTGGAATAATATTACCCAAACTGCAACTTATGTAACTAAAACTGCTGTGTACAATAAAACAGTCTCTGCAGGTCAAAACGGACTCGTATCCAATTCAGTATTCTTCAATAACCATGCAGTTGGCAGTGACGCGTTAGGTGGTGCCCTATACTGGAATACATCCTCAAGCGATGTTGTAGATGCAACATTCTTAAACAACACTGCAAGATTAGGTGGAGCAGTTTACTGGACAAATGGTAAATCAATCAAAGAGTCTACCTTCAGATATAATAAAGCAGAAAACGGTTCTGCAATGTATGTTGATGAATCCTCTCCTAGAATGGACATTATCGATTCAAGTTTCTTAGAAAATAGAGCTAACGCTAACCGTTTCGATCCTGTAATAGTGGATGTAGATGATGTTAATAAAACAGTTAGTTTAATTGCATACTTCAGAGGTAATGATAACATTATCAATGCTATTTTCAATGATGGTGAAAATAATGTTTACTTCACTGATGTAACCTATTTAGGAGTAGATGGAGAAAGAAATACCGGTAATAATGCTGTAGTTCCAGAAAAAATAGCTGGTGCTCCACAAGATGCTGATAAAATATATCAAAGTGATTATGAAATTTACCAAACTGTTGATGTAACCATTTATGGTACATATAATAAAGAGGTTGCAAGAGAACTTGTCAAAACAGATTCAGAAGGTAAAATTTCACTATCCTATGTTGATTTGGATGTTGATAAAGCATCCATGAAACTCAAAATACAACATCCAGAAGATGATTATTACACTTATCTGGTATATGTAGACGGTGCAAACCTAACATCTGTATTTATCGAGACTGCTGATATCGACTGTCTTGATGATGAAGTGATTAATATTACAGTTGTTCCTCAAGATAAATCTAAAATGGTTGCACCTACAGGTAACGTCTCTATATGGATTAACGGAGAGTTATTCGCAGATAATGTACTATTAAATAATGAAGTCGGTAGCCGCTGTGCTACTGCAACTGTAATTGTTCCTAGATGTCCAGCAGGAATCTATGACGTTTATGTAAGATATAATGGTGATGATGACTACTTGCCTGAAGAAAACACATCATCCTATAAAGTACGTGCAATTGATGATGCAATTATTGTTGAAACTGTTGACATTAAAGTAGGTGAAATAGAACCAATCAACATTACTGTCTTCCCTTCAAATAAAGTAACAGGCGAAGTTTCAGTATATCTTGACAGTCAATACCTTGGAGATTATCCTTTAGTTGGCGGTAAAATACAAATTGATAAAGCTGGCTTGAAAGCAGGTACTCACTATGTATTTGCTGTATACAAAGGAGATTCCAACTTCAAACCTGTAAGTAACACCTCCAGTTTCGTTGTTACAAAACATAACCCTTACTTCATCGTACACGCCAAAGACATATTCGTATTTGAAAACGGATATATTTGGGTAACCCTTCCGGATAATGCAACAGGAATTGTATATCTTAAAGTAAACGGTACCCAATATTACATTAACTTAACCAATGGTGAAAGAAGTATCACAATTCCACCATTAGATGTAGATGGAACATACTATGTATGGGGTAATTACTCAGGTGATGACTACTGGTACAGCGCAGTAAATACAACAACATTCAAAGTTTCCAAATATAACATTACTTTAGATGTTGAAACTGCTGATATCGCATACGGCCAAAAAGAACAGCTCAATGTGACATTACAATTCAGTGATGCTACAGGAAACGTAACAATAAAAATCAACGATACTCTAAGGGTATTCGAAAACGTTCCAATTGTAAATGGAGTAGCAAATCTTGATGTTCTTGGCCTTGAACCTGGAAACTATGCTGTTGAAGTAATCTATCCTGGAGATAAAAAATATTATGGAAATACTACAAAAGGAACTTTCACAGTAACTAAAGCACATATTCCAATTATTATTGTTCCTCAAAACTTCACATTCCTTGAAAAAGGAATAGCTTATATTTATGTAAATACTACTGGAGAAATAAATGCTACAATCGCAGGTGTTGCTAAAAAAACCAGAATACTTTTAAACGGTAGTGTATCCTATGATTTAAAAGACTTAGATCCTGGAATATATACCATTGCAGCTCACTTCTCCGGAAACAAATATTATTATGAAGACACAAATGAAACCATTTTCGAAGTATATAAAGTAAATAGAACTGTTGATATACGTGTTCATGATATAATTTACGGCAACTATGAAGATATTCAAGTATTTGTAAAAGCAACAGGAAACGTAACAATCTTCGTAAATGGAGAAAATCAAACTTTCGAACTTAAAGACACAGGTTATGGTTCACAAGATCAAGCAAGTGTTGGCCATTACCAAGAATTCAACGGAAAAGCTGTATGGAATGTATTCAACTTACCTGTAGGCACTTATCCTGTTAAAGTTAACTATAATGGTAACAAGTTCTACTACCCAGCTTCAGCAGATGCAGTATTCAGAGTCATTCCTCTAAATACTACATTAGTCATTGAACCTCATGACATTAAAGTATGGGACAGTGAATACCTAAACGTCACTGTTAAAGACGCAAACGGCAGAATATTGACTGATGCATCCGGATACATTAACCTTGATATTAACGGAGCACAATACTCTGAAAAAGTCATTAACGGTGTTGCCAGATTTGTAATTCCTGATTTATCCGTAGGAAACAAAGAAGTTTGGGCATTCTATGATGGAGATAGAAACCACAATGGAAACAGATCTTCAGCAACATTCAACGTAGGTCAAAGAACTCCTATTGTTAATGTAACCGGACAAGACATTGATGTTGGCCAAACTGAAATTATTCACATTGAAATTCCTGCAAACGCAACAGGATATGTCATTTTAACAGGAAATCTAATGAATTATTCAGTTCAAATCTCAGACTTTAATGAAGGTAAAGTAGATATTGCATTCAATGATTTAGCTGCTGGAAATTACAGTGTACACATTAAATATTATGGTGATGAATACGACAATTACACTGTCGGTGAAGCTGACGGCAAATTCGTAGTCTCTCCGGTAAATACTCCAATACAAATCACTGTTGATGATATCTTCTACAAACAACTTGCCCACATTACTGTAAATGTAAATAATGATGCAAGCGGATTCATCACTGTTAATGTCGTTAACCAAAGTGGTGTAATCAGAGCAATTAAATTACCGGTCTTTAATGGTACTGTAGACTGCTATGTTGATGATTTAGCTGTTGATAACTACGCAGTATATGCTCAATACTCCGGAGACAAAAAATATGTTTCCAATAGCACTGAAGATGATTTCATAGTTAAAAAAATTGCTCCTGTTATCAGCATTGATTCAGTTGAAGCAAATACAGCTAGAAAC
The DNA here is from genome assembly GCF_902764455.1 of uncultured Methanobrevibacter sp. Lineage (NCBI taxonomy): Archaea > Methanobacteriati > Methanobacteriota > Methanobacteria > Methanobacteriales > Methanobacteriaceae > Methanobrevibacter > uncultured Methanobrevibacter sp. Next base: position 3,550 of record NZ_CACWVY010000030.1, on the reverse strand, counting down.
GCAACAGTTGTTGTACACATAACTCCTGGAACCACCGGAATAGTTGAAATCACTGTCAACAATAAGGTTTATGCAGGACATATCAGTCATGGTGTTGCTAATATTATCATTGACCAATTAAAAGTTGGAAACTACACAGTCTATGCTTATTATGCAGGTGACAGAAACTACACTAATGCTTCAACATCAGTTAGAAATGCTGTAAACGTCCACAGATTCGGATGTTATGACATGAACGTAACTGCTGAAGATACTAAAGTTGGTCTTAACTCTACTATTGTTGTTAATGTTCCTGCTGATGCAGAAGGTGAAGTTGCAATCTATGTAAACGGCACATGGGCAGGTAATGTAACTGTTGATGCTGGTGTTGCTAAATTAAATGTAACTAAAGATATTTCCGGTAAATATGTAGTTGAAGCAACCTTCGGTGATGACAAATATGCTGACAAGACCGTAACTACTAATTATTATGTATCTAAATGGGATACTCCAATTTATATTGATGTATCTGACGCTAAAGTCGGCGATACAGTTAAAGTTATTGTAAGCGTTCCAGAAGATGTAAAAGAAAATGTAACTCTTGGATATGAAGGTAAATCATACACTAATATTACAACTGCTGGAATTGCTGTATTCTACCTTGAAAATGTGACTTATGGAAATAAAACAGTCGCAGCAACCTATGGCGGAGATAATAAATATGTATTCAACTCAACTGATGCAGACTTTAAAGTAACTAAATATCCATCTCAAGTCAATGTTACTGCTACAGGTGGATTTGTTGGTGATGATGCAATTATTAATGTGACTATTACTCCTGGTGCTACAGGTTATGTAATTACAACTGTAAACGGCACTCCTTATGCGATTTACACTACTGGAAGTGTAGGATCTGTTGTAATCAAAGGTTTAGGCAATGGAACTTATGATGTTGTAGTAAATTACATTGGAGATTATAAATTCTTGCCAAGTTACAATAATACTCAATTCACACTTTACAATAAAGCTCCAGCTCAAATACCAATATTCGCAGGATATGTGATGAATGTGACTGCTGATGATACTAAAGTTGGTCTTAACTCTACTATTGTTGTTAATGTTCCTGCTGATGCAGAAGGTGAAGTTGCAATCTATGTTAACGGTACTTGGATGGGTAATTCTACTATTGTTGATGGTGTTGCTAAATTAAATGTAACTAAAGATATTTCAGGTAAATACGTTGTTGATGCAACTTTCGGAAATCTCAAATATGCTAATAAGACTGTAAGCACTAATTATTATGTATCCAAATGGGATACTCCAATTTATATTGATGTGCCTGACGCTAAAGTCGGTGACACAGTTAAAGTTATTGTAAGCGTTCCAGAAGATGTAAAAGAAAATGTAACTCTCGGATATGAAGGTAAATCATACACTAATATTACCTCTGCTGGAATTGCTATATTCTATCTTGAAAATGTGACTTATGGAAATAAAACAGTCACTGCAACTTATGGTGGAGATAACAAATATGTATTCAATTCAACTGTTGCTGACTTTGAAGTAACTAAATATCCATCTCAAGTCAATGTTACTGCTACTGGTGGATTTGTTGGTGATGACACAATTATTAATGTGACTATTACTCCTGGTGCTACAGGTTATGTAATTACAACTGTAAATGGTACTCCTTATGCTATTTACACTACTGGAAGTGTTGGATCTGTTGTAATTAAAGGTTTAGGCAATGGTACTTATGATGTTAAAGTAAATTACATTGGTGATGATAAGTTCTTGCCAAGTTACAATGCTACTCAATTCACAATTGTTGAAGTAATTAAACCATTTGTACCTGTCTCTGATTATGTAATGAATGTGACTGCTGATGATACTAAAGTTGGTCTTAACTCTACTATTGTTGTTAATGTTCCTGCTGATGCTGTTGGTGAAGTTGCAATTTATGTTAACGGTACTTGGGCGGGTAATGCTACTATTGTTGATGGTGTTGCTAAATTAAATGTAACTAAAGATATTTCCGGTAAATATGTAGTTGAAGCAGCATTTGGTGATGACAATTATACTGATAAGACTGCAACTACTAATTATTATGTATTCAAATGGGATACTCCAATTTATATTGATGTAAATGATGCTAAAGTTGGAGATACCGTAAAAGTTATTGTAAGCGTTCCAGAAGATGTAAAAGAAAATGTAACCATTGAAATTGACGGTAAATCATACACTAATACAACTTCCAATGGAAACGCTGTATTCTATGTATCAGACTTAATCTATGGAGACAAAACCGTTGTAGCAACCTACGAGGGTGATAATAAATATGTATTCAACTCAACAACTGCTAACTTCACAGTATACAAATATGGTCTTATTATTACTGTAGAAGGCATTGACATTAACGTCGGTGATGTTGAAATCATCAATGTAACCGTATCAGAAGATGTCACAAGACCTGTTTTAGTGGATGTTGACGGTAAAGGCTACTATGTAAATATAACTGAAGGCAAAGGAACTTTAGAAATAACTGGCCTTGACAGTGGTTATTACAATATAACTGCAAGATATCTTGGTGACAATAAACATGGAGCAGTTAAAGCAAACAACAGCTTCATAGTATCTAAAGTACCTTCAAATGTAATTGTAACTGCAGAAAACATAACTGTTGGCGATAAAGAAATTATTGAAATCAGTGTTCCTGATGATGCTACAGGCATTGTCACTGTCACTGTTGACAGCAAAAAATATGAGGTATATGTAGCAAACGGCAAAGCTTTACTTGTAGTTCCAAATCTTAAAGTTGGACTTTACACTGTAAATGTAACCTACAATGGTGATAGAAAATACGAAATGAGTGAAAACTTCACAAGATTTAAAGTATCTCCAATTAACACTGACCTTATAATAATTGATCCTGGAAACAACACAGTTGTAGTTGTTGTTGGTGAAAACGCTACAGGTAATGTTACAATCACAATCGAAGATAAAAACTTCACTGGTGAAGTAATCAACGGAACTGTTGTAATTACCGTTGAAAATGTAACTCCTGGTGTACAAAACATTACTGTTGTCTACACTGGTGATGAAAACCATACTGATTCAACAGTTAATACAACAATTGTAATTCCTGAAATCAAAACTCCAGTAATAATCGTTAATGAAACTGTGATTGTAAATGAAACTGTTATTGTTAATGAGACTGTTGTTGTCAATCAGACTATTGTTGTTAACGAAACTGTGGTTGTTAATCAGACTATTGTTGTAAATGAGACCATTATAATCAATGAGACTTTACCTTCAAAACTTGACACTCCAATAAATGTTACTGTCAATGATATTAAAGTTGGTGAAAATGCTACTGTTGTTATTAATATTCCAACCAATGCTACAGGTAATGTCACTGTAACCATTGATAGAAAACAATACATTACAGAAGTAATCAATGGTACTGCTACTATTATTGTTGAGAACTTGACTGTAGGTCCTAAAACAGTTGTTGTTGAATATCCTGGTGATGATAACTACACTGCTAATTACACAATTTCCGGATTTAATG
>NZ_CACWVY010000029.1 GCF_902764455.1 uncultured Methanobrevibacter sp. | reverse complement strand
AATTTAAATTAAAGAAAAATTAGAACGAATTTTCATCGAAGTGAAACTTCAACTGTAAAAAATTTAAAATCAAATAAGCCTATAAAATTTTACAGACTCTTTTATTCTAAATTTTTTTTTAATTTTTATTTGTTATTTTTTGATAATTCTATAAATTAATTCTTTAAACTGATATTTTATATAAAAATAATTTTTAAAATTGATAGTTAGTATAAAAATAGGGGGAGTTTTGGAAGTAGTCTGTAGTACTACTTCCTAAATAAAACATTTTCTAATCATTTTGGAGATTATAAAATGGTTGAATTGTGTCATGTACAAATATGAAATTTATTTCACATCGTATAATACTTATATTTTAATATTATATAAATGTTTTGTTTGATTTTATAAAAATTTTAAATATGGCGGTGTCATCAAAGGTCAAAAAAAATAAAAAAAGGATTAGTATGTGTAAAATCCTTTTCCCGCATTAATACCAGTTTCGCCAGCATCGATTTTTTCTTTAAGCATTTTAGCTATTTTTCCAGGTGTGGTTTCAGGATCTCCTGCTTGAGGATTCATGATTATGATATTATAAGCAGTTTCAAGACCTACAATATCCAATATGTGAAATGGTCCTGAAGGAGCGCCTGTAGCTAAAATCCATGTCTTGTCGATTGTTTCATGGTCTGCTACATCATTTGCAAGCAATGATTCTGCGGCACTTAAAAATGGAACCAGTAATGAATTCAATATGTATCCAGGTTGTTCCTTTTTAAGTTGTAAAGGAATCATGTTGATATCTTCAGCAAATTTAACTACTTCATCATAATACTTCTGTTCGGTTCCGGCATGTCCCATTACTTCTGCAGTGTTGTTCTGCCAGATTGTGTTTGCAAAATGAAGAGAAAGGTATTTTTCAGGTCTTCCAGTATATTCTGCAAACATTGATGGAAGCAATGTTGAGGAATTGGTAACAAGTATTGTCTTTTCATCCATATATTTTGCAAGTTCCTGATAAAACGCTATTTTTTGTTCTGGATTTTCAGCAATTGCTTCAATAATTAAATCAGCATCGTCTGCAGCTTCCTCATAACTGGTTGTTAATGTTAAGCTGTCAAAAGCATTTTGTGCCTGCACTTTTAATTCATCAATTTCATCGGCGGTCAAATCTGTTTTTTTAGAAAGTCCTCTGCAATAAGCAATTTTATCAGTTTTCATTTGCTCAAGGGTGTCAATGTAGATATTTTTAAACCTTTCAAGTTTTGGTTTTGCTCTTTCTATAGATCCTTCACTTCTAAGCCAGATTGTCACATCAAATCCACAGTATGCAGTTTGAAGAGCGATTTGGCTTCCAAGCACTCCCCCTCCTGCAACAACAACTTTTTTAATACTCATTTTAAATTCACCTCTAAATATTTGTTTAGATATTTATTAATATATCTTTTAAATATTTAATTTTTTTTTAAAATATATTGGATGTTGTATATTTTTTACATTAATATGTTAACGGGTAATCTTTCATTTTTGAGGAGGTGTTTTATTAATGGCGACAGCATCTAAAATGTGCTGTAATTCAATTAGTGGATTATAGTTTTTCAGCAATATGTAATGCGGTATGTTCTCCGGTTTTTTCAAAATAAACTGGACTAAGTCCATTTTTTATAAATAAGTTCTTCATTTCTTTAAATCCATAAAAATGATGGTCTCCCTTTTCTGAAAACTTGATTAATATGTTTATCATGGGTCTTACAAGACTGGGAACATAAGGATCTCCAATCAGGAGTATGCCTCCGTCTTTCAAAACACGTTGCATTTCTCTTAAGGCTTTATTTGGATGAATATAATGGTGAAATGAAGCATTACAAATTATAATATCAAAGCTATTGTCTTTAAAAGGCAGTGCCTCTACATCAGCAACTAAAAATGATGCTTTTGTTTTACAGTTATGTTTAGCCTCAAGTATCATGTTTTCAGAAAAATCAACGCCATATAATTCATATTTTCCATCAGGAAGTAAGGTAAATAGGTTCCCATTTCCGCATCCTACATCTAAAATCTTTCCGCTTTGAAGTTTTTGAATTTCATTCAATATTGGCTCATACATTGGTTCAACAAATTTTCCATCACTTGTACTATTATAGCTTGCAGCTGTTTTGTTGAAATGCTGCATAGTCTTTTCTTTTGCATTCATAATAATATCTCCATTTTGATAATAGTTGATTGTCAATTAACTATTCGCAATTATAACTTGGTAAATTCAATATAAATGGCTATTTGATGGGGGTTATAAGATGCTCGATATTATTGTTGAGATGCGAAAAATAATCACTAAAATTAAATTTGTCTTAGATGAATGGGATATAATTTATCGCAGTAAATTTTTCAAAAATATTGTAATTTATATTTATAATTTTGCTTAAAAATTATTAATTCAGATTAATATTCATTTTTTAAGATTAAAATGACCTAAAAAAATACTAATGTATTTATTAACTAGTTTAAACAATCTAATTGTATGTCTAAAAACAAACGCGTTACAATCAGTGTCAATAATGACATCGACTTGAATTTTCGCAAAATAGCCTCCAATAAGATGTTATTCAAAACAGGATGGTATTCAAAAGCAATTGAAGAGGCGATGTTATTGTGGATTGAGAAAGAAGATAAATAAATTTTTTTCTCTTTTTTTCTTTTTTTACATTAACTATTTAAAATAAAACTTTCTATTTATTAATATAGAGTGGTGTTAATAATGGAAAGTGATGATGAATTTAGAACTGTTAGAGTTTATACTAAAAAGTATACCAGTAAAGACAAAGAGGGAAATACGGTTGAAAAGGAATCTAAGCAAAAACAAGTAAGCCTCAAAAAAGAAGATCCTTTTGAAGATAATGAACTGGTTAAGGTATTGACTCAAAAAGAATATGAAGCATTAGTGGAAAACCAGTTTTCAGATGAAAAACTCAATGAATTTGACCAAATCCTACAGGAAAAGGATGATGAGATTTCAGTATTGCAAGACCAGATTCAAACTCTTAAAGGTTCATTTTTTGATGATGTAGATTCACTAAAAGAACAGCTCACAGAAAAGGAAGAGCTCATTAAGGCTAAAGATGAAATTAATGAGTTAAACAAAAAAATTACAAGAATCGATGATGAAAGAGTTGCCATATTTAAGGAACTTGATTATAAAAATAGGATGATTCTTGCATATAATGTTGAGCTCAACAAATCAATTTTAAATGCTATTAATGTTGTTATCGATGAAGCAAGAGATAATATCAACAGAAGAAATGCTATGCTTGTAGCGGATTTGGAAAGATCAATTGAAAAATCCAAACATGAGGTAAACGAGAAAAACAAGGCAATAGCATATGATATAAATGCGACTGTTGAAGATATGAATGAGCAAATTAGAAACACAAGTACTCTTAAAATGATTCTCAATAAGAAAAATATTAATTTAAGGGTACCTACAGATGATTTGCTCAAGCCGTTTGACTTTGACTTTGATGTGGAACAGTTACTTTCAGGACAGGCTTTAGAGCTTGATGCTGCTGAAATCCTAAAAGAGGTCATGCCTAAACTTCCAGAACCATTTTCCAAATATATTGACACTATTGAAGATGAAAAACCTGAAACTATTGAGGTTTTATCCAAAAAAGAGGAGTAGTTTATGAGGACATTTAACACTGGCAGGATTACCTTTCAATATCCAGATTCCTGGGAAGTGGAAAAGGCAGATATTCTATCAAATCCTGACTGCATAGCTACACTGTCAAAAGGACAGGACAATCTAATCAATGCGGTGATGTTTCCGACAGCTACCAATCTTGAAGATTATAAGCTGTTCATGGAGGATGCAATATCAGATGATGGGGGAGTCATAATCTCTTCTGATTTTGTTAAAATTGCAGGTTATGATGCAATTAAACTTCATGCAAATATGGATACTCCTGAAATCAATTTTGATATTCATACATATGTTTTCATTGAAGACGGAGATATCTATATCTTTGAGATGAGGACCCTTGATGTATCAGGAGAATCTGAAAGGGAATATCAAAAAATTATAGATTCTTTTAAAATAACTGTGTAAACTCAAGTAAATAATCCATGCAGGTTCTATCAAGTATTTTTAAGGTTGAGATGTTTTGTGGAGTTGTTCCTGAACGTTCTTCTACAAGATTTCTCAAGGACTTGTTTTTCATGTGGGCATGGATTTCTTTTATCACAAATTCCATATTCTCAATGTTCTTTTCTTCCAGCTCTTCTTGTGTAATATTTTCATAAATAGGATAAGTATTTAAATCATATGCCTTTGTGGGAGTTTGAAGTACATTTAAATGACTGTAATAATTTGCGCTATCAACTAAAAATCCGTCGATTCCCATATATGTTAGGATAGGCATAAATGACAGTTCTGCAAATGAAAAGATAAAATAACTTGTTTTTTTAGCTTCTTTTTTAAGATTGACGACAAGTTCAACAAGGTCTCTTGGATTTGTTAAAAGAGCATCACCATTGGCAATGATAAATCCGTTGTAGCCTATTTTTTCTAATTGCTTTAGGCATTCTATTCTTAAATCTAAATATTTGGATCCTTGGATAACCGCAACATCGCAGTTTTCAGTATTGTCTTTTGCAAGGCGCAATGTTTCTTTAACGTTAAATTCTGCAATTTCACGGTCTATGTTATATGATGATCCTTCATTTGGTGCAATTTTCAAATCATCTTTGTAAAAAATTTTTGGAGTGAGTTCTCCGTCGATTTTTCCAACTCTTCCGGGTCCGTCATGTGATTTGATTTCGAATTTTTTAATCATTTGTTTCTATCCTATTTTGTTGTTGTATATATTTTTGTCTTTTAGGTTTATTAAAATTTTTAATCTTCTGTAATCTTTTTGATTACACTTTGTAAAAATTTAGTAACCTTTATATATAATCTTTTTAAGATTATTATTATGGATTTAAGGAGTTAATCCTATAAATCCGAGGTGTGTTTTCAATGTCTATTATAAATCGTCTTAAATCTCTATTTAAAGAGAATAATATTACTGAAGAAAAAGGCATCAGTAATGATGTATCAAACACATCTGATGATGTCCAAGTTACATCTTCACAAAATGTAAATGATGGCATCGTTTCTGGAACTAAAACTACTGAACCAATTAAAAAAGTAGTTAAAACAGGTTCCGAAGACGATAAAAAAGACTTGACTTTCAAAAAAGACGTCGAATCCATAGAAAAGGATGCTGAACCTCAAGAAATTGTGGAAGAAGCTCCTAAACATAAATCTAAACTTGAAGTAAAACTTGAAGTTGAGGTTGTTAAGGAAGTTTCTGTTGAGGAAGAAGCTCCTGAAGAAGCTGTTGAAGAAGCAGTTGCTGAACAAACTCCTGATGAAGTTGTTGAAGAAGCAGTTGCTGAAGAAGCTCCTGAAGAAGATGTCGAAGAGGAAGTTGAGGAAGATTCAAATAAAAAAGATACAGAGAGAGATAATATGACTTTATTGACTGATAAAGAATTATTAAATGATAGTAATCGTGATTCAGATTTCACTGCTGAATTTATTGACGCAGGTATTGAAACTGTAAAACACTGTTTCCAATGCGGAACCTGTAGTGGAAGTTGTCCATCTGGAAGAAGAACTCCATACAAAGTAAGACAAATTGTCAGAAAATGTTTATTAGGTTTAAAAGAAGAAGTTATCACTGATGACGCATTATGGATGTGTACTACCTGTTACACCTGCCAAGAAAGATGTCTCAGAAGTGTTAAAATTGTTGAAATTATTAAAAAAGCTCGTAACATCGCTGCTCACGCAGGTTACATGGCAAAACCACACAAAATGACTGGTGTATTTGTAATGAACACTGGACACGGTGTACCAATCAACGATGCTACTAAAGCTTTAAGAACTAAAATCGGTCTTCCAGAAATTCCACCAACAACTCATGCTTTCCCAGAAGCATTAGCTGAAGTACAAAAAATCTGTAAACTTACTGGTTTCGATGAATTAATTGGTTATGACGAAGCAACCGGTGGATTAAAAGAATAAATTTATTAGGAGAGTTATAATATGGAAATTGCATACTTCTTAGGTTGTATTATGAACAACCGTTATCCTGGTGTTGAAAAAGCTACCAGAAAATTATTTGAAGCATTAGATATTGAATTAAAAGATATGGAAGGAGCATCTTGTTGTCCTGCTCCTGGTGTATTTGGTTCTTTTGATGAAGAAACTTGGGCTACTATTGCAGCTCGTAACTTAACTCTTGCTGAAGACATTGGTGCAGACATAATGACTGAATGTAACGGATGTTTCGGTTCATTATTCGAATGTAACCACATGTTAAAAGAAGATGAAGAGAAAAAAGCTGAAATTAACAAAAACTTAGCTGAAATCGGCAGAGAATACAAAGGAACTATTAACGTAAAACACTTCGCTCAAATTTTAAGAGATGATGTTGGTTACGAAAAATTAGCTTCATTAATTGAAAAACCTTTAGACTTAAATGTTGCAGTTCACTATGGTTGCCACTTCTTAAAACCTACTGAAACTATCGGTATTGAAGACCAAGCTGAAAACCCATCTATTTTAGATGACCTTGTAGAAATTACTGGTGCTAAATCAGTTGACTACAAAGACAAAATGATGTGCTGTGGTGCTGGTGGAGGTTTAAGATCCAGAGATTTAGATGTAACTACTAGTTTCACTAAAGAAAAACTCGACCACATGACTGAAGCTGGTGTAGATGCAATTGTTAACGTATGTCCTTTCTGTCACTTACAATTTGACCAAGGTCAAACTGAAGTAAACGAAAAATACGGAACTGACTTTGCATTACCTGTATTCCACTTAGCTCAATTATACGGATTAGCTATGGGATTATCAGCTGAAGAATTAACCTTTGATGCTCAAAAAATTGATGCAACTCCTGCAATCAAAAAAGCATTAGGTGAATAAATTTAAGGATTTTTAAATCCTTTTATTTTTATTTTTTTTAGGCATTGAAAACACACTTTGGTTTTTTGTTATCATTTTTTGATAACTTTTTTTTTTATCTAAAATTTTTTTTGTTTGAATATATACGAATGATTTGTGATTACTTTTATATATGATTAATAAGAAATGATAAACCAATAATATTAAATGAGGTGTAATTATGTTTGTAGCAACATTAGATGGCATTTTTAAATATTCTGACCTTCCTGAAGAATATGAGCCATACGTACAATTCAAAGCAACTATTGACAAAAGAGAACTCAAACCTGATGATGAATTAGCAATATTAAACATTGCAGGCACTTCCACTCATCATGTATTATTCTTAGATTCTTATACCAGCACCAGTCAGATTGAACAGGAATTAAAAGAAGCTGATGCAAAAATTAACCATACTACTTTAAAAATTATAGGTGGACATTTATGAGCTTACCATCAGAACAAAACTGGTTGATTCTTAATCATCTCCTTCAAGATTTAACTAAAAAAGGACATGATATTCCAAATGGAGTTGGCCCGGAGATGGGACTGATTAGATCATCAATCAGCTCTTACAAAAGAGACCCGTCCCATCCTGATTTGATTAATGGTTTAGCTAAAGCAGAAATGTCTTTAAATAATATTCAAGGAACTCTTTTAACTATTGCTGAAGAAGAAGATGAAGAATATGTAGATTACTGGCTTGATTTATTAAAACAGGCTATGCAGGGTAAAGAAGTATTTGAATTTGCAGATTCCCGTGCTAGATTTATCCCAAATACTCCTCCAGGATTAACTACTGGTAGAATTACTCTAAAAAATCCTTTAGCTGAAGAAAGAGTTCAGGAAATTGCAGAATGGAATGGTCTTATCATTGAATTTGATGATGATGTAACAATTCAGATTCATGGAGATAAACCTGATTTAAAGACTGGATTAAAAGAAATGGGATCATTCTTTTTAGAACAACAAGGTGATTAAATGACAAAAATTTTAGCAATAAGCGATGTTCATGGTGAAGAAAACGAAAATTTATACACTTATTTAAATAATAATGATATTGATTTAGTTATAATTCTTGGTGATATTACTGATTTTGGACCTTTGGAATTTGTAGGAACTTTCATTGAGAAAGTTGCTGACTGTGGTGTGGATGTAATTGCTATTCCAGGTAACTGTGACCCTAAAGGTATTTGCAATGCTATTAATGAAGTTTCCTTCTGTCTTCACAACAATATTATTGCATATGGTGATGCAATTTTATTCGGATATGGAGGTTCCAATGAAACTCCGTTCAATACCCCTGGTGAAATTCAGGACAACAAAATATATGGTGACGTTTTTGAATTGTTAGCCAATTACGATTATGTCTACAATGACCAAGTTCCAAAAGTAAAAATATTGGCTACTCATGCTCCGCCTTATAATACTGAAGCAGATAAGCTTCAAAGTGGTGACCATGTGGGCAGTCAGGGAATTTTAAAATCAATTCATGAATTTGAACCTCAAATTAATATCTGTGGACATATTCATGAAGCCAGGTCACTTAGTAAAATAGGAATCACTACTGATGTAGCAAATCCTGGTATGCTTAAAGATAATGGTGCAGTCTTAATTGATGTTAAAGACGGTTCTAATTATGATATAAGCTTAGTTTCTTTAGATGAATAATTTTCATCTTTCTTTTTTTTAATTTTTTTTCCAAATCAAATAACAAATTTTATTTATATTAAATTATAAATTTTACTATGAATTTTATATGCTGAGTGTTATTATGATTTGGGTTACAGCTAATGTTGATGGTAAAAACTACAAAGAACCTTTTTCCAAAGGTATTTTGTCTAGATCTATTAATGTTGCAGATATTGGTTTTCAAAGAGCTCATGAAATCGCCAGTGATATTGAAATGGATTTAATTAATAAGGATGTTACTGAAATTTCAAGTAATGAACTGGCAGATGTGGTTTTAAATCATTTAGAAAAAATTGATTCTGTGATTGCAAGCAAATATAAGAATTGGAGATCTCTTAGAACATCTCAAAAACCTTTAATTATTTTGATTGGCGGCGCTTCAGGTGTTGGAACATCATCAATGGCTTTTGAACTTGCAAACAGACTCAGATTAAAAAATCTTATCAGTACTGATATGATACGTGAGGTAATGCGTAAGATTGTCTCAAAGGATTTAAGTCCTGTTATTCATAAATCCAGTTTTGATGCATATGAAAGTATCAGAACTCCTTCCATTAGAATAGATTCCGTAATTGAAGGATTCATCAGTCATGTTGATGTTGTTAATGTAGGAATTGAAGCAATTATCGAGAGGTCTGTAAAGGAAGGAATCAGTACTATTATTGAGGGTGTTCATATTGTTCCAGGTTTTATCAGAAAAGACCTGATTGAAAACAATAATATTATAATATTTACATTGACAGTAGATGATGAAGAATCCCACAAGCAAAGGTTTTATGCAAGATGCAGACTGCCTTGGGTTAAAAGGTCACTTGAAAGATATATGGACAATTTTGATACTATTAGAAAAACTCAAAAATTTTTAGTCGAACAGGCTAAGATTCATGATTCTCGTATAATTAATAATGTTGATATCACTCAGACTATTGACATTATGGTTAATGATATATTAGAGAAATTCGGAGATGTAGATAATGTTGAGCAAGAAAGTTAAGGAAATTATGACTTCAGATGTTATTACAACTACTAAGGATATTGATGTAGTTTATGCATTTGAAAAGTTAATGGAATTTAAGATTAGTGCCCTTCCTGTTGTGGAGGATGAAAAGCTAATTGGTATTATAACTGCTACTGACGTAGGTCATAATTTAATTTTAGATAAGTATGAATTGGGAACTAGTGTTGAAGAAATCATGATAACATCAGTTGTTACTGTATCTCCTGATGATACTATTGAAACAGCTATTAAAATCATGAAAGACAGTGTTTCATCTTCAGGAATATTGAATCAACTTCCTGTTGTTGAAGATGAAAAATTGATAGGTATTATTTCTGATGGGGATATTATTCAAGAGGTATTCTAATTTTACTTATTTTTATTTTTTATTTTCTATTTTTAACATTTTTTAGTTAGTTACTATAATTTTATTTTTTTCTAGAAATTGAATTTTACCCATATTATTTTAATTTTCAGTAATAATTTTTGTTTCTAGTAACTAATTTTTTGATAACCTTTATATATTATTAAAGCTATATATTATTACTGGCTAGACTGGAGGGTTAGGGGTCCTCTGTAAGCACACACCCCCTTTGGTGCAGTCGAAGTTCAAAAGGCGGCTTTTCAAGAGAATGTAGGCCTAGAAAAACAACATAGAAACCTCGTCCTACAGGATTGGTGGTGGTGAAATTTTTACTGGAGGGTAAAAATCAGTCATCTTAGGTATAGGAACGGGTCAGGCCCGGAAGGGAGCAGCTTTACTATTAACATTCAATGCTTGTAGAATCCCGGGGTGGAGTTGGGTTTTTAGATCACTTATATTTTTAAGATTGGTCCACTTTTGAACATGCCATTTAATAAAAATAATTAAGTTTATAAATAAGTTATTACATATAATTTATTATACTGTTTTTTTACATGTCGGGATGGCCCAGCCTGGTACGGCGTCGGACTGCTAATCCGATGGTCATGCGACCACCCGGGTTCAAATCCCGGTCCCGGCGTTTATTTATCTAATTCTTGTTCATGTTCATATTTCAGACCTATTGGGCAGGTATGAACTGATGCATATTTTATTTCAGGTATTTCATTGACAATTTTGTTTTCTACGGTATGGGATATCTTATGGGCATCAGTTAATTTCATGTTTCCATCAAGTTCAACATGTAAAATTACTGTAGCGTATGCTCCCATATAATCAACTTTAATATTATGTGCATTATAAACATTGGGAGTGCTTTCTGCAATGCTTTTAATTTCATCTATTATTTCGGTTGATGGAAGTTTTCCCATTATATTATTGACATTTTCTATTAGGATTTCTCCTGCGGTTTTTAAAATTAGAATGCCTATAATAAATCCGACAATCGGATCCAGTATTGGAAATCCCATATTTGAAACAACTACTCCTGCCAATATTGCAACTGAGGAATAAATATCGGTTTGTTGGTGTTTTCCATCAGCGACAATCGCAGGGCTATTTATTTCTTTACCTATTCTAATTATGCGTTCGCTTACCATTAAATTAACTAGTATTCCAACAACAGCCATTATTGCAGCATATGCGTCCGGAACGGTTATTGTTGAGGGGTATAATATTTTCATAAATGCGCCTTGCATTATTTCCCAAGCTATAATTACTAAAAAAATTACTATAATGAGTCCGCTAATTGCCTCTGCCCGGCCATGTCCGAAGGGATGTTCTGCATCTGCAGGCTTTTGTCCTGTATAAAAACCGATATAAGCAATAATTGAAGTGACAACATCAGAAAATGTATGCCCTCCTTCGGATACCAATGCATAACTTCCGGACAATATTCCCACTGCAATATTTAGCACAGTCATTATGCAGTTTGCAGTTATCGCTATTGTTACTGCTTTTTTACCGCCTTTTTGGCGCATTTCATCCATTAACAACACGCTCTTCCAATATATTCATTGCCTTTTCAATATTTTCATAGGAATTTGCATAAGACATTCTAACGTGACCTTTTCCGTTTGATCCAAATGCAACGCCTGGAACGGATATTACTCCTGCGTTTGCTGCTTTGGCTACGAAATCTTCATCATCAATTTTAGGAAATACATAGAATGCTCCTTCTGCATTGACAGTTTCGTATCCCATTTGATTCAATCTAGAAACAATCAAGTCTCTTCTTCTTTGGAATTCTTTAATCATTCTTTCAACTTCATTTTGAGGGCCAGTTAAAGCTTCGTAAGCTCCTCTTTGTGATGTTGTGCTTGCACATGCGTTATTGTATTGGTGGATTTTTAATAATTCTTCATTATATGTTTCGTTTGCATTCAAATAACCGATTCTAAGTCCGGTCATTGCATATGTTTTTGAAAAGCCGTTTAATGTAATTACGTTATCACTATATTTTCCAGCTGAATAATGTTTTTTGTTATAGATTATTTTTTCATAGATTTCATCAGAAATTATCAGTATGTCTTTATCCATTGATAAATCAGCCAGTGCTTTGATATCTTCTTTTTCCATAACTGCTCCTGTTGGATTTGAAGGGGAATTCAACATGATTGCTTTTGTGTTTTCTGTAATCTTTTCAGCCACATCATCTGCTTTTAACTTGAATTCATTTTCCATTTTACAGTCTACTGGAACGACAGTTCCTCCAGCCAGATTAATACATGCCTCATATGATAGAAAACTAGGATTCGGAAGTATTACTTCATCTCCTTTTTCAATGAATGCCTGAGCACACATAAACAATCCTTCACTGGCTCCAACAGTCACAATAATGTTTTCAGGATTTGTTTTGATTCCATTATCTTT
Source organism: uncultured Methanobrevibacter sp. (assembly GCF_902764455.1). Taxonomy (NCBI): domain Archaea; kingdom Methanobacteriati; phylum Methanobacteriota; class Methanobacteria; order Methanobacteriales; family Methanobacteriaceae; genus Methanobrevibacter; species uncultured Methanobrevibacter sp. The sequence continues at coordinate 16,661 of NZ_CACWVY010000029.1, read as the reverse complement.
CTTGAATTTTTTAACAATTTCTTCTCTTAATTCAATTATTCCTTTATTTGAAGTGTAATGAGTTTCATTTTCATCAATTGATTTTTTCATAGCTTCTTTGATGTTTTCCGGAACGTCAAAGTCAGGTTCACCAATTCCCAAGTTTATTGCATCGGGATTTGTTACTTCGAATAGTTTTCTAATTTCAGATAATTCAATTGAGTTTGTTCTTTTTGCTGGATTAATCATAACGTTACCTCACTTAAAATTATATAATATATTATAGTAAAAATATTTTTTTCTAGTAATTATTCACAAGACCCGCAATTGTAGCATGTTGATGTTTCACACCATGGGGTTTGTTTTAATGTTTTTAATCTTCTATGTTCTGTTTTTAAAAATCTCTCACTTACACCAACATCTATCATTGTCCATGGAAGTTCATCTTCAATATCATATTTCGGAGTCAGTTCCTTCCAGTCTTTCATTGTAGGTTTTTTTGTCAGTGACTTTTCAATAATCTCACCAACATCTCTGTTTCCGCAAGATAATATATATTGAATCAAACCTTTTTTTGGACTTTCACATTTAATGTTGTATTTTTTCATTTCTTTTTTTATTAATCGGGTTTTAGTTTTAATGTCCTTGTAGTCATATTCTTCCCATTGCAGAGGAGTTTGAGGTTTTGGAATTACTGGATTCACACTGAATTTCACATTTTTTATGCTGGTGTGCATATTTGCTATTTTTTTCATATATTCAATCAATTCTTCAATGTCTGCCATACTTTCATTAGGTATTCCTATTAGAAAATATAATTTAATCTTGAAATTCAAATCTACAGCATTTTTTATTACAGAAAAGATTTTTTCGTCAGTTATGTCTTTGTTGATTACTTTTCTTAATTTATCAATAGACTCCGGAGCCAAGGTAATTGTTTTTAAACCGCTTCTTTTTAAGGTTTCCAAAGTGGACCTTGTAATTGATTCGATTCTAAGGGATGGTGTTGAAATCTGAAATCCTTCTTTTTCAAGACCTTCTGTCAGTTTTTCCAAATCCCTATAATCAGAAACGGCGGCTCCTATTAATGTAATTTTGTTTAAACCAGTTTTATTTCTATTTTCAATTGCGATATCAATTAATTTTTTATAATTGGCCTGTCTCATTGGGCGGTATAGATATCCTGCCATGCAAAATCTGCAGCCTCGTGTACAGCCTCTTGAAACATTCAGCATGATTGTGTTGTTGAAAACAGTCTGGTAGTCTTCGTCATTGCTTTTGCTTATTACTGGCTGGCAGATATGATATGCATTATTCATATCATTAACAAGACATATTTTTGTTTTGTTGTTGTATTTTGGAATATATATTCCAGGCATTTCAAGATAATCCTTTAAATCTTTCCCTGAACTTTTAAATTTATCTAAAAGCAGGTTTATTATATTTTCCCCTTCTCCGATAATAAATAAATCAATGTAATCAGATAATGGCATCGGATTTGCGGTGGGGCATGGTCCTCCAGCAATGATTAACGGATCTTCGCTTTTACGGTCTTTTCTTTTTAAAGGGATGCCTGATTTTTTAAGGATTTCAAGTACATTCACATAATCTTCTTCAAATTGCAGTGTAAAGCTTAAAATATCAAAATATTTTGCAGGGGTGTTTGATTCTAGTGATTTTTCATTTGGAAAAATTATTCTCTCACACCATGTGTCTTCTCGTTCATTGATTTGATTGTATAAAATATTATAACCCAAAGATGACATTGCAGTTTTATAGATATTTGGATAAGATAATCCAAAGCGAATATTTACATTTTTATGGTTTTTTATGAACGTATTTTTCTCGTAAATCATATAATCAACAATTTTGAATATAATTCTTTAATTCAACTACAATTCCTTAAAGTTAATTTGTTTTTCCAATGGCGGACAAAATTTTATTTAATTTTTATATAACTATTATATATTGATTAATAGGTTATAAAACACAATATTATATTAAAATTTCATATTTCATCGTTCTTTAAAAATTTTAACTTTAATTTAGGCTATTTAATCTTATCTTACTTTATTTCAATATAAATGTTCTTTTATTTTAATTTTATATATGATTTCTACTTTTTTTAGCCAATTTAGTTAATTTTAATTCGATTTTCAAATTTTTAAGTTTTAAAAACATTTAAATAATATTAAAATATATCTTTATCCACTCATTATGAAATACTATATTTTAGTATAATCATATTTTACTATAAAATTTTCGTAATGAGAACCAAGAGGTGGAAAAATTTCGATAAAAAATAAAGCGTTTTTAATTTCTATTGCGCTAATGTTTTTTGTTGCTCTGGGAGCTACATGTGCAGCGGAAATTACAAATGCTTCAATTACAGAAGATTCAAATTTAACTACTGATAGTGTGAATTCACTATCTCAAGAAAAATTAGAAGTTTCTAACGAGGTTTCTATCTCAGAAACTAATATAGTTAATTCTCATGATGATAATTTAGAAGATTATCCTAAAGATGACTCTTTGATAAGCAGGGGGGATTCTTATTATGAGGATAATGGGGAACAAGTATTAGGTCTTGCAAATGATGCTGATGAAAACTTATCTGTGGCAGATCACCCGTCTGTTTTGAGTGTTTCATCCAATGATGATACACTTTCCCAGTCAATGGCAACTAAATTGTCTGTGTCCAATACACACTACGGTAAGTCTGCTACATATTTCAAGGTAACTTTGCAGGACAGTACAGGTAAAGCTTTAAGCAATCAAAAAATTTCTTTAAAAGTTAACAGTAAAACTTATTCAGCTAACACTGATAAAGATGGTATTGCAACTGTCAAAACTGCAGCTTTAGCTGTAGGAACTTACTCTGTTACAGTTACCTATGCTGGCAGTGGTAATTACAGTTCAAAATCTCTTACAAAAAATGTTAAAGTTTTATCTTCAGTAACTGGAAACGATTTGACAAAGTATTATGGTGATTCTACTTATTACTCTGCAACTTTATGGAAAGATAATGAAAGATTATCATATACTAAAGTTACATTTAATGTTGGTGGTAAAAAATATACAGTTACTTCCAATATAAATGGGGTTGCAAAGTTTAAAGCAGAACTCAATCCTGGTAAATATACAATTACAACAACTAATCCGTATACAGATGAAAAATTGAACAATACATTAGTTGTCAATAAAGATAACACTAATATTGCAGGTAAATCTAAGGCGTATATCCTTATGAAAAATGAATATTCATATGAGGTTAATTTAACTACTGCTCATGGCAGTCCTGTTAAAGATGCTAAAGTATACTTCTCTTATGGTGGTAAAACTGTAACTGCTACAACAGACTCTACTGGGAAAGCATCAATTGTTATTCCTGGTCTAGAAAGGGGTACTTACAACATAACCTATACTTTCAAAGGAAATACTGGGTTAAATGCCTCTTCTTCATCCGGTACAATTGTTGTTAAATATGCCAGCAATAAACTTATTGCTTCAGATTTAACAATGACTTATAAGGATGGATCCCAATTTTCTGTTAAACTAACAGACAATAAGGGAAATGTTTTATCTGGAAAGACAATTAAGTTCACTGTAAACGATAAAGTATCTCGTGTTAAAACAGATTCAAATGGTATTGCTAAGTTGGATTTAAGCGATTTAAAACCGGGTACTTATAAAGTTAATTATTCCTATTCCTCACCTGGATCTAGTGGATATAATTACGGATCTAAAAATCTTGTAATTAATAAAATTACACTTAAGATAAGTGCCGGAAACTTGGTGATGAAGTATAGGGACGGTTCAATGTATAAGGCAACCGTTAAAGATTCAGCTGGAAAAGTTGTTAAAAATGTAGGGGTCAAATTTACTATTGATGGTAAAACATACACTAAAAAGACAGACTCCAAGGGTGTTGCTAAATTAAAAATAACCTGCACTCCAGGTAATTATCCTATAAAATCTTATGTTTCAAGTAGCTATTATAAATCCAGTGCAGTAAATAAGAAGGTTGTAGTCAATGGAACAAAATTCACTGCTAAAGACCTTTATGTTGCAAATGGTAATGGTGTTACTTATTCTGTTAAAGTAACAGATATTAAAAATAAAATAGTAAAAGGTGCTGTTGTTAAATTTACATTTAAAGGTAAAAAATACACCAGAAAAACAGATTCTAGCGGTATTGCTAAAGTCTTTTTGGGACAAGCATCTCCTGGAAATCATAAGGTTCACTTTGCTCAGGACTCCAGTACAGGAACAAGAACAATTCATGTTATCCATAAGTTGACATTAAAGCAAGTTATTTCAGCTTCCCAATATGTAAAAAATTATGTATTGGATAACAGTAAATTGCCATCAAAAATTAAGATTGATAAAATTGAAATTTCTACCGCTACTTATTTATATGTGGCTTCTAATGCTATTATAAAATTAAGTTCTGGTAAAAATTCAGATTATGCTTATTTAAAAACAATAAAATACCCAGCTAAAGCAGGTGAAGCTTCTGATATGGGTAATTTAGAAGATTATTTAGCTGTTGCTAAAGATGTTGTAAAAACTGCAAACGCAAATGGTCAAATGCCTAATTTCGTAAGCTCCAGTTTAGGAGATATAGGTTATAAGGGCTTAGTTTATGCATTCGCTCGTGTTGTTGCATATTATGATGATGAAGGCGTCATGCCATCACAAGTGGAAATTACATCTTTAAGTGATTCAAGTTTAACTAGTAAATTAAACTCTAAAAACACTATTAGTGATTTGGCGGCGTACTTGGCTGCTTCAACAAACTGTCAAGTTAACAACGCTAAAATTAAGCAGTTAGTTACTAAGTTAACAGAGGGTCTTACTTCAGATAAAGCTAAAGCTACGGCAATATACAATTATGTGCGTGATGCAATCTCTTATAGTTTCTATTATGACACTAAATATGGTGCCGTTGGAACTTTAGAGGCTGGAAGTGGAAATTGTGTAGACCATTCACATTTGCTTGTTGCAATGTATAGAACTGCAGGTTTACCTGCAAGATATGTGCATGGAACTTGTACTTTCACAAGTGGTACATATGGTCATGTTTGGACTCAAGTTTTAATCGGGAACACATGGGTTGTTAGTGACGCTACAAGTTCAAGGAACTCGTTTGGAAACGTAGTAAATTGGAATGCTGATTCATATAGCCTTAAAGGTTATTATCCAAGTATTGCATTTTAAATTTACTATTTTTTTATTTTTTTTCTTTTTTTTCTTTTTTTTTATAGCTAATAATTTATAATAGTTCTAATATACATTTAAACAGAAACTAATTTAGGACAATATTATGAATTCCAAGAAATATAATAAAGTGGCTGTTGGTGGAACTTTTGACAAATTTCATAATGGTCATAAAAAATTATTATCTACTGCTTTTGAAATAGCTAATAATATTGAAATTGGAGTAACTTCCGACGCATTCGGCGGTTTAAAAGGTGATATAGATCCTTGTACGGAGAGAATGAGGAATCTTAAAACTTTTTTTAAGGATAAATCTAATTTTGTAATAGTTCCGTTAGATGATCCCTATGGAACCACCATTTACGATGAGGATTTTGACGCTATTGTTGTTAGTGAAGAAACTGAGCCTACTGCAATGAAGATAAATGAGATTAGAGTTTCTAAAGGTATGGATCCTATTGATATTGTTGTGGTTAGTTTTGTTCTAGCCTATGATGGTACACCTATTTCATCAACTCGAATTCGTAGTGGTGAAATTAATCAAAAGGGAGATAATATCAATTATTTAAAATAATAATATATGGGCTAAGATTTTTTACACAATAAGGTGGTTATATGGCAGTAAAAATAGATTCTAATTTGTGTGGACATATTGATAATTGTCCTGTGCAAGGATTATGCATAAAACTTTGTGAACAGGGTGCTATCATTGAAGAAAATGGAGATGTCGCTATAGTACCTGAAAATTGTGATGACTGCGACTTATGTATTCAAAATTGTCCAAATCAAGCCATCTCTAAAGCTTAGGTGGTTTTATGTTTAGTATTGAGAGAGATGGCGAAGAACATCGTAAATTACATTACAAAGATGTAAATTGTGTAGGATGTGGGATTTGTGTGGATGTTTGTCCTACTTCTTCTTTAAGATTAGGTCCCATTGTTCCTATTGCAAGAGGATTAATTGAAATGGATTTGGTTTCAATAACAGAAGATTCATGCGTATATTGCGGTTTATGTTCTGTTGCTTGTCCTTTCGGTGCATTGTCATTAGAAATTAATCATGACAAAATTAAAAAAATGGACAATTATCCGTTTTGGGAAACTGAAACAAACATTGATGACGAAGAGTGCATTTATTGCGGTAGATGTTATTCAGTATGTCCGAGTGATTCAATTCTTTTTGAAAGAAAACTTCCTGACCCTGTATCATTGATAAGGGGTGAAATTGACATAGATAAAGATAAATGTATTTATTGTGGTTTCTGTTCAGATTTATGTCCGGCTGAAGCTATAATAATTAAAAACGAACCTTTATCCAGTGTAGATTTGCTTAATAATTCAATTGAAGTTGATCTTTCTAAATGTGTTCAGTGCGGAGTTTGTAAAAGGATTTGTCCGGAATCAGCTATCCGACAAATTTGTTCTACTTGTATGTTAATTGATGAAATTAAAGTTCCGGAAATTACTGGAAAAACATTTATTTCCGAAGAATCCTGTGTAAATTGTTCATGGTGTTCTGATATTTGTCCAGTTAATGCAATCACAATTACTAAACCATTTGAAGGTAATCTAGAATTAATAGAAAATATGGAAGAAGGTAAGATTTGTAAAGGTGAATCTTGCCATGCTTGTCTGGATGTTTGTCCATGTAATGCAGTTAATATTGAAAATGGAAAATCTGTTACTAATTTGGACTTCTGTAACTTATGTGGGGCTTGTGTAACTGCATGTCCTCAAAATATCAGAATCTTAACTAGAACAGATATGAAATTAACCAATATTAATTCTGATTCATGGGCTGAAATCTTAAATACAATATTAAGTGGAAAATAGAGATTTCTCTCTATTTTCAAATTTTATTTATTAAATAATCTCTTTCTACTTTTAAGAAATTATGTATGTTTGTTTGCATTTTTTGAGTCATGTTGGACATGTAGCTTGCAACAAAGAGCACAATTACGATTAATCCGCCAACAATTAAGATTAATTCAGCACTTCCCTGCCCTTTGTTATCTATTTTTTTACACATGGGTTCTGTTGTCAAGAATCGTATTCCTGACGTCCATGATGTCGTCTTTTGCTTTTAAGCTGGTGTCACTTGTTTCCATATATGTTCTGTATATGGTAAGAGCTAGTAAAGCAATTACTATTACTCCTCCGAAAAGGAGTATATATTCTGCGGCCCCTTGGCCTGAGTTTTCATTGATGAATGGTTTTATTTTTTTCATAGTTTTTCACCAATATACTGTTTGTTTTTTTCATATATTAATATTACTATTTTATAAAAAAGTATTACTAAATATATTTTTTTCAGCGTTTTTTTGTCTTTTTTTCCATTAGATTTATTAATGGTGTTGTAGATATTCTATAATAGTTAAAATAATAGAGTGATTAATAAATTATAAGGGTGACAATATGGGAAATACTATAAAATTAGTTTCCGGTTTTATTTTATTTGTAATTGGTGTTCTCATAGCATATGAGACAAGTGTTTATAACTTACTGGATATTTTATTGATAGTGGGCCTTATCATTTCAATCGTAGGAATAATTCTAATTGTTAGCTATTTTGTTGAATATAATGCTGATAGAACCACAAATATGCTGAAAGACTTTTTGAAGTCAGATGAAATGAATGCTCCAAGATTCAATAAATTGAATAGGAAATCAAAAGAAAATAGAAATTCATTAAGAGTTCAAAGAAATTATGATGATTATGATGATGGGGGATACGATGATTTGGTATTGGATGATTACCGAGAATCTGATACTAGTCAATATTTAAGAGATGACTACGTTTATGATGATACCAAATCTGTTTTAAATATTGCTCCACAGGAAGAAGCAGAAGTCAATTTTGATAGACAGTTAGAGTTCACCCCTCATTATGGAAAACCAATGAAAGTGACTAGGTCTCCTAAAAGACGTAGTGGAAGTTATTTTGTAGAAGAAGTTCCTCAATTTGTAGAGGAAAATGATAAATCTGATGAAATTATTAAAGTACTTTCCGAACCTGAAGAAGAACCGATTGTTCCTCAGCATGGTGTTGTAGATACTCAAACTCAAGTTGCTCCAGAAGTTGCTCAAAATAGGGATATTAAAATCGATGTCAATAATCCTGAAAGTTTACCAGTTCCAAAAGCACTTAAAAGTTGTATAATTTCTGATACTGGACTTTTATCTTCACAGGAAGCATTTGATCAGTTAGCTATCAATGTAAATAAAGAAATTATGCTGGAAATTCCTTCATTGACTGATTTGTCCGACAGATTTTTATCTCATGTTCCAACAATATATTCCAGAGTAATCATTGATGAATTTGATGTTTCAGACATGTCCTACATGTTTTTAATTTCTTCTCTTTTAAAACAGGGAGTTCATATTAAAACAGTCCCTAAGGTTCATAGCGTTAATTTAATTACTGATGATTCCTATGCAATGATTATTTCAGAGGGACCTGATGAATTTGAATATGGTGCAATATATGATGATAGAATTTCCATTTCAAACATTAGGGCTGATTTTGAAAAAACATGGAATATTGCATCAAATTTAGATGAAAATATCATTATTGATGCTATAGGAGGTGCTGCATAATGGAAATTAGATGGTTAGGTCATTCAGCCTTTGAAATCATTAGCGATGATAATGTAAAAATATTGATTGATCCGTTTATAAGCAATAACCCTGCTTGTCAAGTTCCCGTTGAAGAATTAAACCCTGATATTATTTTACTTACACATGGACATTCTGACCATTTTGGTGATGCTTTAGAAATCTCCAACAGTACTAATGCACCAATAGCATGTATCCATGAAATATCACTCTTTTTATCTAAACAAGGTATTAGAAACATTAGTGTAAATATTGGCGGATCATTTATATTCAGAAATATTAAATTTACAATGCTTGATGCAAAACATTCATCAGATATTGATATTGTTGAAGAAACTGTTCCTGGTGGAAGTGCCGCCAGTTTCTTAATAACCTTTGAAGACGGTACAAAAATATTCCATGCCGGAGACACAGGCCTTTTTGGTGATATGAAAGATGTTATTGGGAGTATTTACAAACCGGATGTTGTTTTGATTCCTATTGGTGATAAATTCACTATGGGTCCATTTGAAGCAGCTCTTGCTTCCATGTGGTTAAATCCAAAAGTAGTTATTCCAATGCATTATAATACATTCCCGCCTATAGAACAGGACCCTGCAATATTTGCAAACTTTGTTAGTCAGTTCAATCCCAACATTGATGTTGTGGTAATGAATCCTGATGAATATTTTGAATTTAATCCTGAAGATTATCAGGATTAATATTTTTCATATTTTTTTCGCTCATGGTATTCTTCATCGATGTCACATTTTCCGGATGGAAGTACTCTTATAATGTCATCAAGGGTGAGTAAGTCATCCTCATTTATTCTATTGATTATTTTTTTAGCTATTGCTTCTTTTTTTGTAAATCCTGGTTTTAAAACAACAAAATTTTCACAGTGGGCTTCCATTGCATCAATTGGTCCGGCCATTATTCTTTTTCCTTCATAATCAACAATTCCGATAGCGAGTTTTACTCTTGCACCTCTGATGTAATTTCTATGGCCTCTTATGACAAATGACCCTTTGGCTAAAAATTCTCCAGCCTCAGGTGTTTTTGAAACTTGGTCAGGATGAACCCAAAATACGTCTTGGGATGTGAAACCTTTTGACCAAGCAGATGAAAATGATGCTGCAAACTCTCCTGATTCTTTAAGGATATTGTCATTTAAATCATTACCACTTAATTTTATAACAGTTGATGATGCACCGTGTATGTCTGCATGCAAATAAATATCATTAGGTTCCAAATATTTTTTTACAACATTCTCGTTACTGTTTGCATCACGACCGCCAACAACCAGAATGCCTTCTGAACTGATGAACCATCTCATCTTTTCATACCATTTGAGGTCCTTTTTAACTCTCTTTTTAGGTGTTGAAATGTTTTCCATGGCAATGTCTTTTTTAGATTTGATGTCTTCCAGTTGTTTTTTAGTATTTTCAATTGCTATCAGAGCACCTTTTGTTTTACGTTTTGCTTTTTTAGCTTTTTCATAATAAGTTTCAGCATTTTCAGCAATTGTTAACTTTGGATCAATAATCAATGAAGTGTCATCTATTTTTAAAGTTAAAACACCTAATTTATCAATGGATTCATAGATTTGAGCTTCCTGCATGCCGTCTTTTTTAGCTTTTTTCAAGGTTTTTCCAATTTCTTTAAAAGAATAGTCCTTACTCCTTGCTGTGTTTACAACATTAATAATGTTTTCGATGGTGGAGTAATTAGAATAAATAACCTCTCCTTTATGTTGACCTTCTTCGATAGTAGTGTTAAAATTATCAAGTGTTTCTTGTTGTAAACGTAATCGTTTTTCGAACTTGTTTACTTTTTTATTCCATGCTGATTCTTTAATGTCTTTTATGGTAGTGTTTACTTTTTTGGAATAAAATTCATCGCATGCCTCATTGAATGATTTGAAATTGGTTTTCTCAAAATCATTATATTTTACTAAATCCAATGGGACTACATCTTCTTTGGTGTCTTTTTTTACAATTTGCGGTTTTATTGAGTCATTTTTTAAATTATTGAATAAGTCTTCAAGCCCTTTATATAATGCGGAAATCTGCTCTTCTGTTGCTTCACTGTTAAGTGTGTTTTTATCAACAGGGACGATATTGTTTGCTCTTGCAATGATTTCTTCGGCATACAAACTGCCCAATCCATTTCTCGCAAGTGTTCTGACAATGTCGCTGTCTTCAATGAACAGTTCTTTAAATTCTTCCTCATTTACACTAATTGGATTAATTCCTCTTTCTTCGGGAAATTGATATTCTCTTTTGGAACTAATGTCTCTGTCACTTAACTGTTTTCTTTTAAGGGGTTGTATGATGTTATTGTCTTCATCTAAAAGAATGATATTTCCTTTATCAAATAATTCCACGATGATTGTGTAATATTTATCTTTTTTAACTTTAATTTCAATTACACGATCAAAGTTATGCTGTTTAATGCTGTCGACATGAGCTCCCTTTATTCTTTTTCTTAAAAGCATTGGAAAGCTGGGAGGAGTGGTAGGATTTTCAAGAGGATACTGGCTGGTGTGTATTCTGGAACCGCATTGCATTACCAAATCCACTCTTCCGGTTCCCGGAACGTGAAATCTCATTACAACAATATCTTTGGTTGGTTGGAATGACTTATCGACCCGGGCACCACTTAACATTTTATTCAATTCATCACTTATTGTATAAACATCTACGTTTGACATAGATTTCATAAAAAACACCTTTATTAATCAATACTTTAATATATTATAATCACTAAAATTATATTAATATATTTAATTATGGAGGATATAAATGGACACAACTATTAAAGTTACAAGTATTCATATTGTTTTTGCTCTTATTGCAGCTTTTATTTCTACAGTCCTGTCCAAGGGTTGGATTGGATTTAAAAATGACATCGCCGCATTTATAGTTGCAGCAATCATATTGTATTTTATTGGACAATTCTGTCAAAAAATGGCTGGTGAGGAAATTTCAGGATTCTCCCAATGGTTATGGGATGGAATTTCACCATTTTTCTTTACTTGGGTTATTTCATATACATTATTTATGATGTATTTATAATCCGCCAAAGAAAATCCACATAAATACTATTAATAATGAAGTAATTAACAAAACTGGAGCTATTATTTTACTGACGGCCACAACTGAACTGATTGTTGATATTAGTTCGGTTGAATTTTTAGGACCGAATGTAATAAGATTTTCTATTTTTTCAGTTCCAGTTCCAACTTCAACTTTTTCCAAATCATTTATTGCTTCTACAATACTTTCTTTTACATATTCAATGATTTCTTCTCGTTTTGCTATACCAATTGGATTGTAGCCTCTTGAAATAGTATTGACAGTATGGGTATCTGTAGTCATCACTTCAATTTCATCGATTTCAAAATCTTTTATAGCATCGATAATCTCTTGCCTGAATCCTTTTTCCATATTATTGGCATCAAATAGGATATATGCTGCTCTTTGACCGTCAACTTCAACAATCATTGTTTTGATACCGCTTTCACCTACTCCTTCCTGTTTATCAAGGGTGTCCATGTTATTTTCATAGCAGCCCACTTTGATGTCAAATTTTTCTTGATTAGGATTGATTTCATCAATGACTCCAATAAGATGGAACACCTCAGCATTTCCTGGAAGCACTTCTCCACTTTCAGCGGTAAATGAATTGTGGCAGTCTACAATAATGGAATCGTTGACATTACATCTGCTTCTACTTTGAGCCATCATAGTAAGTCCAACACCAAATTCAATATCATCCACTGCCTCAGGGGCGAATGTGGACAAGATTACCATTCCGTTATTGAAGAACTGCACGCCTATGTTGGCTTTTTCATATTTGTATCTTAAAAATTTACTTCCATATTCGGAATAGTCTACATGATTTAGGCCTTTTTTCACGGTATTCTCAATTTTATCTATTTCAGAAACTGCAATTGGGTTAAAATCGTGTGTTGATGGGCCATGAGCTACCATTGTGAAATGATCAAATCTGTTTGCAAGAATTGTAGGCATATTTGAACCACCTAAATCTCCAAGAGGTCCGGGGTGAACTGATGGTGAAATGAATAATGCTTTAATTCCCTGTTGCGTTTTAAAACTGACGAATGTGACAACTGTATCAATAGCTTCACTCATGTTTTCAAACTGGCCTTCAAGTAAATTTGATCCTTCATTCATATGTGCAATAAACAGACTCAATAAATCCAATACGCCTATGCCTAAATTTTTCTTGAATGGAGATGCAATGACCTTAATAAATGCATAAATCGCTAATACAAATATAACAGCAGCAATTATTGCTTTTAAAGTTATCTGCAATATTTCTGAGCCCATAAAACTTGTGTCAGCAACTAAAAAATCAATTAGGATATACATGGCTAATATAAGAACAGGCTGGATTAAACCTACTGTGGCTGCAACTGAAAATCTAACTTTTGAAGTTGCCCAAAATACTAGTGTATTGAATCCGTAAATTAATACACAGCCGAATAACATTGAATTTAAAAATAATTCCCATTTAGTAATTACTGTGATAATTCCTCCGATAATAATTACTAATGTTAAAAAGGTCATGGAAAGACCGGATAAAAACATTGAATGTTTTATTTTTAAATTTATTCCATTAAAAGCACTTATTGCTTGTTGGTTAAGCGCACCACTCATTATTGAAGGAAATCCATAAACAAATAAACCAAACAGGCCTCCGAATATTATGTCAGTTAGTATTCCATTACCTGATGTTTGTTCAATCAGATAATAACAACTGCTCATAACAAAACTAATTACAATCATTCCAATGATTGAATATTTAGTTTTTGGAAGTGTTTTAATAAATTTGGATAATCCTGCAACACTGCTCATACTTGACATGATAATTTATCCTTACACTTTTTCTCTAATGCTCATATAAAAATTAGTTACAACAAATATATTAAATTTATCAAAATAATATATTTCACTAATCCTTTATGATAATATAATAATAATAAGATTTAGTTTTAGCAGTATATTAAATTTAACATTAATATAAGGAATTTTCAATTTTTTTTCGCCGAAAAACTAAATATTGAAAAATATTTTTAGCAGAATTGTTTGTTTTTTTTAAAAAAAGTTTTTATATTTGTTTTAAAAAATATTAAATTATCTAAATATTATATTCAATTAATATTGTTTATAGATTATTTTAGATTTTTAAGAAATATGGGGGAATAATTTATATGAGAAAATATATGTTTATACTTTCAGTTATATTTATTTCTTTGCTTGCTGTTAGTGCAGTAAGTGCTTCAGATAGTGACAATTTCACTACCGGTGCAATTTCTTCAATTTCAAATTCCAATATTGATGATCAGATAGTTGTCGATGATACGAATGATTTGGGAAGAGAATCATTGACAACTGATGTGGAAAATATAGATGAAGAAATCATATCTGATGATGTAAATAATCAATCAACTGATAATAATGCGGATGGTACAAATGTAGACATCATTGATGATAAAAAATCCGAAGAAATCCAATCCGTTCCTATCAAAGCTAATGCGGATGATGTTCTTGGTGTTCCACAAGATATTACTGTTATAAACAGTGGATCTAATGATGTTGTAAGTTTAAATATTTCAGACTTGTTTAATTTTAATTTTACTAATTTAGTAGGTGGTTTGAATTTAACTGGTTTGGATAATTTCAATTTCACTCAATTAATGAGTGGTTTGAATTTAACTGGTTTGGATAATTTCAATTTCACTCAATTAATGAGTGGTTTGAATTTAACTGGTTTGGATAATTTCAATTTTACTCAATTAATGGGTGGTTTGAATTTCACTGATTTATTGAATGGTTGGAATATTTCTGATTTATTGAATGATTTGAATTTTACTGAGTTATTTAATAATTGGAATGTTTCTGGTTTCTTCGATGGTTTAAACTTTACTGATTTATTGAATGATTTGAATTTCACTGATTTATTGAATGATTTGAATTTTACTGAGTTATTTAATATTTGGAATGTTTCTGGTTTCTTAGATGGTTTAAACTTTACTAATTTAATGGATGGTTGGAATATTTCTGGTTTCTTAGATAATTTGAACTTTACTCAGTTATTGAGTGGTTTTAATATTACTAACTTTTTAAATAATTGGAATGTTTCTAGCATTTTAGATAATTTCAACTTCACAGACTTATTTAATAAATTGAATATCACTGGTTTATCTAATATTACTGATTATTTAGATAATTTCAACTTTACTTCATTTTTGGATGGTTTGAATTTCACTGAATTTTTAGATAATTTCAACTTTACTGAGTTATTTAATAATTTGAATATTACTAGCATATTGGATAATTTGAATTTTACTGCATTATTCGATAATTTTAATATTTCTGGATTTTTAAATGGTTTAAACTTCACTGCATTATTCGATAATTTTAATATTTCTGGTTTCTTAAATGGTTTAAACTTCACTGCATTATTCGATAATTTTAATATTTCTGGATTTTTAAATGATTTGAACTTTACTGAGTTATTTAATAAATTGAATATTGATGCTTTCTTAAATAACATTACAAAAATATTTAACATTACTGATCTTATCAATACAATCAGTAATATTATCAAAGATTTCAATATCTCTAAAATCATTAACATTACTGAAATTATGAAGATTATTGAAAATGTGGAAAAGGCAATATTCGGTATTAAATCTTCAACTGTACTTTATGCAAACGATGTCAGTGTTGTTTATGGAAACAGCAAAGATTTGGTTATTACTTTAAGAGATTATGAAACTAATCCTGTAAGTGGTAAAACTGTTTATATTGTATTAAATGATAAATCCTATAGTGGAGTTACTGACTCTGCAGGTCAATTCTCAATTACAATTCCAAGCAATTTAAAACCACAAACCTATCCTGCAACAATTACCTTTGCAGGCGATACTGCTTTTGATAAATCTGTGAAAGATGCTAAAGTAGTAGTTACTAAAGGAACTCCAAAAATAACTGCTAAAGCAAAAACATTTAAACGTACTGTAAAAACCAAAAAGTACACTATCGTCTTGAAAAATAATAAAAATAAAGTTATTAAAAGCGCTAAAGTTACTATTAAAGTAAAAGGTAAAACCTATACTGCTAAAACTAATAGCAAAGGTAAAGCAACCTTTAAAATTACCAAATTAACTAAAAAAGGTACTTATAAAGCTGTTGTAACCTATAAAGGTAATACTTACTATAAAAAAGTAACTAAAAGTGCAAGCATTAAAATTAAATAGATTTTTCATATCTGTTTGAACGATGCTTGGGGCAATGTTTCTAAATCCTGCTGATTTGGACAAACATTGCTTATTCTAATTTTTTTCTCATTTTATCTCGTATAATCATTCTAATCATGTATATCTTATCATCAAATATGCGACGATTTTTTGAATCTATCATTTATAATGAAAATACTGTCGCTTAAAATTAAATTAAATCTTAAAACTTGTAAAATTATTCGCCGTTCTTTTTAGTATTAATAACCTTATTTTATCTTGAAAAATAGATTGTTAATTCGTTTGGTATTTAAATTTAATTTTGATAATTGACAGGGAAGTAGTGTTTTTGTATTGATTTTATTTTATAACTGTTATTTGAACTTCCTCAACATATTTTTTTTTGATGAATTTTAATATTGTCATTATTATTGTCTATGGCGGTTAAATAAGATATTGATTTGGTTAATTTTAATAGGATTAAGCTGTTTTAAAAATTGGAGTCTGTAAAATTTTATAGGCTTCTTTCAAATTTTATTTTTTTACACTTGAAATTTAACTTCGATAAAAATTCGTTCTAATTTTTCTTTAATTTCAAA